>NZ_JALBGX010000011.1:0-104220 GCF_023006465.1 Rhizobium sp. PRIMUS64
ACCGTGTGCCACCAGCGCAGCGCAGCGCCTTCGAGGCGATGCAGGACAGGTTGAAGGTCCTGCAGCGGACGGTGCGCATGGAAAGCAGCGAACAGATCATCTCGGAACGGCGCCAGCGGGCTGTCAGCCGTGGGCGTGGCGTCGAACTCTGAGACCAACCGAGGAGGGCTCCATAAGCTTAGTCTTGCTTCTTTTGCCTGTTCTTCTGAGGGCGCGACGGCAGTCAGATTGCGTCGCGCCCTCAGAAGGGCATTCGCTCCTGAACTACAAGCGGAGATTGTCCGATTGATGAGTAAATCTGGACGCGCGGCGGTAAACAGCTTGATCTGCTACCTCGGTTGTCGATTTCGCAGAAAATCACGGAGAAGGACGGGTCGTCAATCGTCGGCACTCGGCGGCTGAAACGTCACCAGCCGGATAACCGCCAATATGATCTCGAATATCCGCTTACGCATCGATATCCCTCCTTTGCGATCATATGCCGCCTCTTGCCTGGCGCCTTCAAACGAGCTTATCGTCGATCTCGAATGACTTGAGGTTATGGATGAAACGCGGACGCCTGCCACTGACGGCTTTGCGCACATTCGAGGTCGCCGGCCGTCTCGAAAACTTCACGCTGGCGGCGCAGGAGCTGTTCATCTCGCAGGCGGCGGTCAGCCGGCAGATCCGCGAGCTGGAGACGTTGCTGGGCGAGGCGCTCTTCGAGCGTCGCCATCGCGGCGTCCATCTGACCGCTTCCGGCAACAAGCTGCTGGCGATCTTGACGTTATCCTTCGACCGGATCGACGAATGCCTGGAAGAAATCCGCAGCCGACCGGCGACGGCGGCGGTGACGATCAGCGCGGAACCTTCCTTCGCGGCGTGCTGGCTCGTTTCCCGCCTGCCGGAGTTTCGGGAACTGCATCCCGAGATCGACGTGACGATCGACTCCGATCCGCGCCTCGTCGAGTTTCGCAGCGGCCGGGCCGAGATCGCCATCCGCCACAGCGCCAGCGTGACCAACTGGCCGAGGACGGAGAGCGAACATCTCGCCGATGTCAGCATGATAGCGGTGGCAGCGTCCGCCTTGCTCGAGGCCGGGCCGGCAATCAAGCGGCCGGACGACATTCTGCGCCATACGCTGCTGCATGAGGAAAATCGGGACGTGTGGTCGCGCTGGTTCGAAGCGGCTGGCATGGCCATGCCGGAAACGGCGCGAGGACCGGTCTATGCCGATGGCGGACTGGTGATGCAGGCGGTCCTGCGCGGGCAGGGCATAGCGCTGATGGACGAGATCTTCGCCGAGGATGAGATCAAAGCGGGTCGGCTGCTTCGCCTCTTCGATCTCGCCATTCCTCTCGGCGCCTACTGGCTCGTCGCGCGCCGGTTCGACCGGCTGACCCCGCCCGCCTCGCTCTTCGTTCGCTGGATCAGGTCTCGGATCGAAGTGTCTTGAAGGCGGCCGCTAAAGCGCGTCGCGTCAACCGGATTCAGGCGACGCGCTTTACGTCTTTGATTTATGCATGTCGTTATTGGGCGACATGCATTATCGGCGAAGATCGGCTATCCCTGTGGTGCGACCGGGAAGTCCAACAGTTCATTTCCCGGCCGCCGTCGCATGACGGCGCTAGGCCTCCTGAAAATAGCGACTCACCGGCGGGCGCGAGGTGGGACATAACATGATCCCATCCGCCGGTCGCCACGATGGCCTCGACATGTGCTTGGTGTTCGACCCTCGATCCCCACGTCTCTATGAGCGAGATGGACGTTGGCTCGTCAACATTCCGAAGGATGCGAATATCCTCGCAGCCGGCGGTTCCCGGAAGCTCTGACTTCACTGCTGCAAGAAGCTCCAAAAATGCCGTCAGCCTATCGGGCTTTGCCTCGAATGCGATGGTCAGTAGTATGCTCATGTCGTTTCTCCAGTGGGTTTGTCTTCTGGATCGGTTCTCTCAAACCAACGACGATGAAGCCATGCCGAGAACGACGAAAGAGCTGCTCAATCCTGCGGAATATCTAAAGCGCGTCGCGATCTTTCAGATTCCCTCCTCGTGCTTTAAGTCTTTGTTTTTACGCATGTCGTTATCGCAAAACCGCCGCACACTTTTGGGGCATGCTCTAGCGCTCTTCATGAGGTACTGCGACGTGCTCTTTGAATGACTGCACGTAGGATGTTGGGCTGAGGCCGAATTGTCGCCGGAAATCACGTGAGAAATGGGACGTGCTGGCATAGCCTGTCTCTTCCGCGGCAATGCTCACCGGCAGGTCGCCTTCAAGCAGGAGCAGCCGAGCTTTTTCCAGGCGAATTCTCTTCAAATACTGAATGGGCGAGACACCGGTAATCTCACGAAAACGATGCGCGAAATGTGATCCGCTCATCGCAACCGACTCGGCCATCGCCTGGACTGTTGTTCCGGCATCGACGTTTTCTTCGATGAAGCGGATGGCTCGCAAGACACGTGTATGTTCACGCGTGATGGAAGCCCGCAAGAGGCTGGCAGCATCCGAACGCAGCAGCCGGAATGCAATTTCCCGCAGGTATAAGGGCACGAGCATGCGTCGCTCCAGCGGATTGTCGAGACATGTGAGTAACCTGCAGAGCGGCTCGGCGAAAGTTTCTTCAACCGGACCCATGAACACCGGTGGCGGTGGTTCAAGGGTGCCGTCTCGAAGTCCTCCCAGATCGGCAAGTTCGAGCAGGGTGGGACCAAGAATACCGGGGGAAAGTTGCAGTTTCAGTGCGATGTAAGGGGTATCCGGGCTGGCTTCAACGCTTGCCTGATAATGCGTGCTTCCATGCATCAAAAGGTAGTTTTTCGGATCGTTGACTTTGATATGATTGCCTATCCGAACGGTCTTTCGCCCGGACACCGCGACTGCGATATTCATCATCGAGGAATAGCTGCGGACATAGGAGATGGGCGAGTCCGTCCGGAAAACCCATATATCGGGTGATGGGGTAACGGTCTGTCCTGCGCATGTGGCGAGCGTACGCACTTGCTCCACGAGTTTGCCGACAGAGCCGGTCTTGATTTGCACAGGCTCCGGATTGGCAAATGATGACAAGAGAATTGTCTGCTCCATTCGTTCGCTGCGAAGTTATGATCTAAATAGATTCCCAAGATCGACAAGCATTTAAAAATGTCGGGCAGAGCCGAGACTTCTTCGCCCGGCCTCCGCCTGTTGTGCATTCATCTTGACGCATGAGGGGCTGAGCGATCGCGAACTCAGGATTGAAGAAGAGCGTATCACGTCAGCGGGCCGCGCAGATTTGACCCAGACCCGCTCGCGTCGAAGCCTGGGAGAATTCGTCGAATTGGAAATGGAACGTGCCGGGTATACGCAGCCTGTAGGTTCCAAACTTGAAATATGGACCGACCAGCGGCCGGGGATCGTTCTTCCTTAGCGTGGCGCCGATATTGCCTCTGACGGACACGATTTTCTGGCCATTCGCCCAGATATCGATCTCGCCGGGACGCCGCGGTCCGTACTCGTTGTCGGTGCGTCCTGGCTTGATGCGGTAGACCATGTCGACCCAGTCCTTGCGTGGATCCGGAAGCGAGCGGTTGTCTTCCGTTTCTATGTCGATATCAGCCCTGCCGATGTATTTTCCAGGTTCCGCCACAAAGGAAAGAGCGCTGAATTGCCCTACCAGGGCGGGGTCGCCTAGTCCGAGCGCCTGCGACAACTGCTGGGAGTCGGATGGCTGCGCCTCGGGTCCCAGACTGTCCATCAGGTTCTGCTTGAAGAACTGCTGCGAAAGGTCGGGCTGCGTTTTGGTGAAGAGGTCAAGAGACTGCAGTGAATTGATCGCGTTGACCGTCCGCTCGTCGCGGTGGAGATTTCCGAGCAAGGCTTGGGCCGAAAGCGAGGCATCCGGATCGCCTTCCGCCCTTGCGACCACGCGCCGGACGTTGTTGTCCTGCACGGTAATGTGGAAGACTCCGTTGTCAAACCGCTGAGCAATCATCGGGCTGCCGTCCCCCGGCCCCTTCCACTGACCAATCACTGAACGGGCGCTCCCTGTCGATGGTACGTCGCCCGTTATCTTGAAGCTGAAACCGTACCAGACCTCGTCACCGAAAACCGGCCAGGTTTTCTTAGTGGTTCTCAACTCGGCACGCTGGCAGTCGTCTTCGCATTCGAGACCGTTGTCGCCGTCCGTCGTAACGATGTCGATGGCAGCGCTTCCGCAGCGTCCGGGTTTCTGGAACTGGTATTGACGCGACAGAATCTGTTGCGTCGTCCAATTTGCCGTATTCAGCCTGTCTGAATCGAAGCTATCCTTGAGCCCTGCTGCGCAGGCGGCACCGCCAGAAAGAGCAATGACGAATGTCAGAAATGCACCTCGCATGCTGATCCCCGGTCAACGAGCCACGGCAAATTATTATCACATGCTCGAACCGATTGAAGTTCGGACAAGAAGGCTTTTTCAGGTCGCCCCAAAGGGCGTTCGGGACTGCGGTCGCATATTGTCGTGATTGGCGGCCGTGGTCAGGGAGGTGCCCGTTGTCCTTTTGGTGATAAACGGATGGCCGACGAAGAAATACTTCCACCAGATGTTCTGACTGCGATATTGATGCGAATGTTCGAGTTTGCGCCGATAGCGATGGCGATCTCGACTAGCGACGCCGAGACGCCAAGTTCTGCGCCTGACGGGCCTAAAGTGGGATGATATTCGCGGCAGGACGCTGACGTCCAAGGGGCTACCATCAGCAGCCCGGCACGTGATCGCAGACATCGCATGCTCGCGGAGGATGGAGGCTATGTGTTGGAGGAGGTCGATATCAGGCACGCCGACGGCACGATCATTCCGACACTGATTTCCGCACAGCGCACGATTGTGGATGATGTTTCTTTCGACGTCGAAGTCCTTCTCGATGTCTCCGCGCGTGTTCGACACCAGCACGAAATCGAACTTGCGTTGCGTGCGTCTGCACGAACGGATGCCCTCTCGGGACTTCCAAACCGAGCCTGTTTCGATGAAGTGATTGCCGGGCATGTGGAGCGGATGCACGAGAGCGAAAAGCTCCTGGTGCTGGCATTCATCGATTTCAATGGGTTCAAAGCCATCAACGACACGATGGGACATGCAGCCGGCGATGAAGTGTTGAGAACAATTGCCAGTCGTCTAAGGGAGAGCTTCCGAACCAACGACTTCATCGCACGCATTGGCGGTGACGAGTTTGTTGTCCTGCTTGAGGTCGATCCAGCCCATCTGAATGATGTCGAGCCGACACTCATCGAAGCGATGGATCGCATTTTCAAACCAATTGCGATTGAAGGTGCTGTGGTCGAACTCGGTGCCGCAGTCGGGGTGACGATGCTGCAGCCGGACGACGACGTCACTTCATTCGTGAAGCGCGCCGACGGCTACATGTATCTCGCCAAGCAGACAGGCGAGCGGCTCGCACTGGTCTGGCTTGGACATCCCGGCCTTGCTCATGTTGGCGGCCGGATGGTGCGGAGTCGCCGTTAGAGCTTGACTGCGTGCAGCCATCCCTTGCGTAGCCTGGGGGCGAAGCAATTCGGTATTGAGATAACCTCCCGCCACCAATGAAGATCCTTTGGCAACCTTTCCGTGGAAGCTCGAAAGTAAGGACGTGAGTGAGGCTGCGGTCCACCGACAGCCGAACGATTTCGCGCCGATCATCGCATCGGCCACAACGTGGTGGCCGATGCGTTGCGGCAGACGGGTCACACGCCGCAGATCTTCGGTACGCTATCGCTATTCTTCGGAATCGCCGTCCGAGTCCTCACCGCCGTCATCGTCACCGTCATTGTCACCGGCACCGTCGTCGCCGTCATCCTCGGAACTGTCGTCGCTCGTCTCCTCGTCGCTGGAAGATTCTTCCTGCGTCATCGCTTCCTCGACGGTCGTCTCTTCGCTTTCATAGGAGGACTCGATTGTCTGCGTTTCCTCGGACGCATATTCGGAATAGGAGAAAGAGGTCTCCGAGGTGTCGCTCTCCCAGCTCGAAACTTCCGTGACCGAGATGGCCTCGTTGTACTCCTCAAGTGTGATGACGGCGGCGACAGCCACCGGCGCACCATCCCGAAGCACTGCAAAGGCGATATCCGATTTGCCCGCTTTCAGGTCGCGGCTGACGGCAATGTCGACGTCGACAGGTTTGTGAACCTTGTGCCCGTGAACTTCTGACAGCACATCGCCCGGCTTGATTCCCTGCTTGTCGGCGACGCCGCCCTTCTTGACCGAGAGCACCAATACGCCGTGTTCGCCCTTGGCAAGCTTGAACTTCTTTATGACCGCCTTGTTGACGGGCAACAGCAGTGCATCGAGGGCCTTGGAAATTTGAGGCGAAGGAAGCCCATGCGTCGGCGCCGCCGCAGCATAGGCGGCGGAATATCCGGTCAATGGCGATGCAATGTTGGCAATAATAAGCAATGCGCGTAGTGCATTATATGAGGTCTTCAACGCTTTTTCTCCACCCGGTGCGTGCTGGCGTGCATAGAGCGCGAGGAATAGCAGTCTACTTTTAATATATCTCTAATTTATTGGTCGAGCGTAACGTGATCCTCTCGCGCATGCGTGTTCGATAAACTGCACCGCGATTTATGATCACATAAGCATTCGAAGACGCGATTCAGTTATTGATCAACAGTCCCCGACTCCGGCCAGAGCGATGCCGATTGGGCATCATCTCACGTCGTATTGTGAGAAGGAACTCTCGCTTGGCCCAAAGTCCCGGGAACCGCCCGGTTTCCAGGTCCGGAAAGTAACCCTGATCGCCTCAAACCGAACCCTGGTGTGTCCGACGCTGCAGGACGAAAAAAGGCCGGGAAATTCCCGGCCCGCAGATGATGACGAAAGAATGATTTAGAGCTGCTATAGTTGGTAGAAATTCACGCCGACTTCGTATTCGGTGATGACCGGAACATCGCCTTTATGCTGGGGACGGATACTATGCTGGCTCGCGAATTTTTCGGCCTGCACTTTGCTCATTAGAATCCTTCGGGCACGAAGGACGTGGATCGCGGACAGATACCCGTCCCAAACCAGAGCTGAAATGACGGGGAGAGGAACATCGAGCTTTTCGGATAGCTCCACCGCGTCCATGACAGCCAATTCATCGTGGTAGGGGAGCGCGCGGCCCTTGCCGACAAATCTTTGACCGCCCGCCATAGAGTTAGACTGTTGATGCCCACCGCGTAAAAAATTATTGATTTCCCTTATTGGCTGGAAGGCAAGTCCCTATATCCTGGTTAAGTTGAAGCGGCTTGTTCGTCCGGCAACTGGTGAAGTTAATGTTCCGTCGCACCTGGAGCGTCTTACAAATTATTTGGACCACAGGTATCGTGGATCTCGCCGTAATTGTTGGCGCTGTTCACGGATGGGAAAATTACGGCCTGATCGGAGCTATAGCTCTCGGGTTCTGTGGGTTGATTATAGGTGGTTTTCTAAGCTCGCCGAGAATTTTGCTCCAAATTTTGAGTTGATTTGGATGGCAGCAATAGGGCCATCGTAGCTTTTGCCCCGGCTACGGCAAAGAGCGCATTCTTGCGATGGTTCTCTCGATGCTGTTGTTGTCGATCTCGATGCGCCCGTCAGCCAGAAATAGCTTCAGAGCCTCCCAGTATTTGGCGACGTAGACGATCCTAGCCTTGACTCGATCAACCTCACGTCGACCCCGCCGCGCAGCTACGATCTGTTCTGAAACATATCCTCGAAGGTTGTTGCCCGCTCCAACAGCTGCCGCGCCAGTCATAGAGGCAATACGATCTGCGAACTGTCCGAACTTGAATATGTCGCTGATGTCCTCGATTCTTGAGAAGTCCGCTGCGGAAACGACCATCGGACCGATCGAGGCGGCGTTGAATAGAAGGTCCGCCGTGGTCGCAGCGCCAACGGCTGATATCTCCGAGACGTCACCTCGGCTTGCTGATAACGCGCCCTCGAAGTATCTGGCGAAACCGTCGGCACTCTGTTGGCCAGGAAAACCTCGAGGCGCATCCGGGAGACGGCCGCCAATTGCTTTTGACACCGAAACCATCTTCGTCTGAAACGCGTGGCGATCGGCGATGGGCAAATCGGCTAGGTCGTCAGTGGGTGCCACTCGAAACTGATCAAGGACGGACGCGAGGCCATCCGCCCCTACAGATACCTCGGAGGCCGAGGTGAACGACGACATTGGCCGCGAGTCGACTGGCGCTCTAGTGTCTTCGATAACTCTGAACCGTTCGACGTTGAACGGTATCGAAACGACTTTCGCCTACCCACAATGAGCAAAGGTCCACGAGCAGACCATCCCCAAGTTAAGCCGCAAAAGACCGAGGCTGCGGTGCCTGCGCGCCCTCGGCCGTGGTAAGATGCCCAGCTCCCTGTATCGAAAGGGTGGACAGAGCAATGGAGAGACGTCTCGCCGCGATACTTTCCGCTGACGTGGTCGGCTATAGCCGCCTCATGGGCGCGGACGAGGCCGGAACGTTGGAACGGCTGAAAGCCTGCCGCCGGGAGCTGATCGATTCCACCATCGAGGAATACCATGGCCGGATCATCAAGCTCATGGGCGATGGCGCACTCGTCGAATTCGCCAGCGTCGTGGATGCAGTCCAATGCGCGGCCATAATCCAGCGGAGGATGTCCAGCAGAGACCAGGGGGTCTCGGACGAACAACGCATTCGGTTTCGCATCGGTGTCAATCTTGGTGACATCATCGTTGAAGGCGACGACATCTATGGCGACGGCGTCAACATAGCCGCCCGCCTACAGGGGATTGCAAAGCCTGGCGGAATTTTCATATCCGGCACCGCGTTCGACCAGGTTGCGCATAAGGTCGATGTTGGCTTCGTGGCTCTCGGCGAGCAGCGGCTGAAGAACATAGCCGACCCGGTTCGCGTCTATCGCGTTCTGATTGACCCAGCCAAGACTGGCAAGGTCGTCTTTGCCCCTCGTGCATGGTGGCGAGGTATGACGCTATTAGCGCTCACAGCGCTATTGATCGCGATCACAGCGGCGGTCATCGTATGGCAATGGCCTTATACGCACCGCCCATCGATCGCGGTGCTACCCTTCGCCAACTTGAGTGAAGATCAATCCCAGGATTATTTCGCCGATGGCATTACCGACGACCTAATTACCGATCTCGCCAGGCTTTCGAACCTTGACGTCATCTCCCAGAATTCCGTGTTTACGTACAAAGGCAAGCCCCACGTCCTGGAGGAAATACGACGTGACCTCGGCGTGCGCTTCGTCGTTGAGGGCAGCGTGCAGCGGAGCGGCGATCTGATCCGCGTCAACGCGCAACTGATCGATACCTCGAGCGGCGACCATCTGTGGGCCAATCGATTTGACCGCAGCGCGGCGGAGGTGTTTGCCGTGCAGGACGCGATGGGCAGACAGATTGCCGATGCGCTTGGTCTGAAACTGACTCGAAGCGAGACCGAGCGCATCGCCCGTCCTCCGACCACTAATCTCGAGGCATATGATTATTATCTGCGTGCCGAGCAGGCGGCCCGTACAGGACGCCGTTCCCGGATGCTCGAGGCATTGGCGCTGTTTGACAAGGCGGAGGCACTGGACGGCGGCTTTGCCGAAGCATTCGCGGCCGATGCGCATGCGACGTCCTTTGTCTGGCGCAGCACATATGACGACGTCCTCCAGAGTGCGCTGGCGCGAAAAAGAGCCTACGAGAAGGCAAGTCGCGCCCTTGCCCTCGACCCCGCACTTCCGTCACCCTACGCGGTCCTCGCCATCATGCAGGCTGTAGACCGACGTTATGAGCAGGCAATCGCCTCGGCACAAAAGGCCGTGTCGCTTGGTGCCGCCAATGCCGAAGCCCATATGGCGGTCGCATATGTTCAATTGGTCTGGGGCAATCACGCCGACGCCGCCGCGGCTGTCGAGACGGCGCTCAGGTACGACCCGAACCCCTCTGCCATCGACCGATACACAGCTGGCATGGTTTTCTATCTGCAGCACGACTACGGCAGGGCGATAGACAGTTTCAAGCGCGCTGGCTACGGCTCTCAAGGCAACGGCGAGTTTGTTACCGCACTCGCCATGGCCTATGTCCGTGTCGGTCGCATCGATGAGGCTCGTGCCACCGTGGCCGAGGCAGGACGCCTTCTCGGGGGGCGCGATTGCCTGGCGGCGTGGCGGCTCCTCAATGGCGATTTCCGGGAAGAGGATTTGGCATTTATTCTAGACGCGCTGCGCGAGGCCGGCCTGCCAGAGTGGCCATTCGGCTTCCACGGGGACGAGCAATATCGCCTGAAGGGTGCCGAGATCGCGGCCATCGTCATGGGCAAACTTCTGCGGGGAAAAACCGAGCCCACCGAAAGCCTTGCGATCATGCAGGTCCAAATGGACGGCAAGGCTGCCTTCCGCTCGGCAACCCAGATGATGACCGAGACGGTTTCTGTCAAAGGCGACCTCCTTTGCGAGCAGAGCGAAAACGCATTTGGCCAGCCCGATTGCGGTCCGGTCTACAGACATGCAACGCCGACCGACGAAACCGGCTACACTTACGTGAACTCGTCCAAGGTCTTCTATTTTTCGGCTGCCGAATAGAAGCCGTTCGCGGTCAGTGATACTGATCCAGTTCGAGATCGGCGGCGACCTTCGGCCATTTGGCATCGGCCTTGGCCACGGTGTCCGCCGGATGGGCGGCAAACCCCTCCGCGTCCGCCTTGTCATACATCAGATAAAGCTTGCCCTCGACGATCTTGAAGGCTTCAGGATCGATGTTGACAGTGACAGACCCGCCGCTCACCTCGCCCGCACAATAGCCGCCGTACTGAGGCGCGTATTTAAGCGGTTCGCTCATAAACATCTCGCGGTGTTTGTTATTGGCGAAATGCCAGGGTGTCCCCATCCATTCGTAGGAGATTTTATCCGAACCTTTCGTCGCTTTGCCTTCGGTAAAATAGGCGACCGTGTCGTACCCCATGATAGCGACACCGCCAAAGTACCCCGTATTTACTGAGTCGTTGGCCACTGCCTGCGATCCACCGACAGCCGATGCGACAGCGAGACCGATCATCACCAAATAGCGACCAGTGCAATGTGTTCTGCTTCCAGAGTGCATCTTCGCCTCCTGTTCATTCGTGAATTTCCATGCACTTCGCGTAAAATTCCTCCTCGCCGAGGACGCTGAGCGGAGGACACGTCACGCCATGCTGCTTGAACAGCCGGACGATATCGAAATTGCCCTTCCAGATGGCCCTCGCGATTGGCGCGTAGCCGTGAACCTCTACGTGGCCCACATCAGCTCCCTTAGCCAACAAGAAATCAGCAAGAGCGACGTGGTTCTCTTCACCCGCAACCATGAGCGGGGTAACACCCGCTTTATTGGACGCATCGTCGAGAATTGCTCCGTGGTCGAGGAGCAGTTTGCTGATGGGTACGCTTCCCGAATACGCAGCTGCATGAAGCGCAGTGAAGCCGCCAGAGTTCCGAGCCATGACGTCGGCATGCTTGCCGATCAGCAGCTCAACGATGGCGATCTGATTTGCGAGGGCTGCATTGATAAGTGGCGTTGACTGGTCGCGAGTGCGGCTGTCGACATCGGCACCCGCGGTAAGGGACTGCTCGACGGCGAGGGCGTCTCCCGCTGAAACGGCATCGAACAAGGGATCACCCGCGGTCGCCACTGTCGCCGATAAAAACAACGCTACCGATGCAAACAGCCGGCGCATAGCCTCACCTCGGAATTTCGATCCACAATAGCACAGCACCCTGACCTGGGGTAGTCAGTACTCAGTCGCTTCGCCGCGCGGACGCTCGCCAACTACTTCCAACGGCCATGGGATTGGACGGTTACGAAACGTCCGACATCGAGTACAGGTTACAGGATCATTTTACAGACCCGCCTACCTTGCTGAGATCGAGCGCAGGTATCTCGGCGGGGCATCTATTGCCAACGCGGAACCCCCTTTAGCTTTTCAGACGCCGAATACGTCCGCACTGTTCTTACGTCCGCCGGGTTCAAAGACATCGTCATCGCGCCTCACGACGAAGCGGTTACGAGCGGTGACGTTGATGCGATGACGCGAGTGCTGTTGAGCATCGGCCCGCTTGGCAAAATCGCTCGCGAGACCCCCTCGATCAAGGCGGCAGTCTAGCCCAAATTGCGAGAAGCACTCGCGGGTCTTGGTGATCCGTCCAGGGTTGAATTGGTCGCCTCGGTATGGATCGTAGCGGCGTGGGCATGAACCCCCCGTTGGGAAGTTCAGACCAACGCCTCGCGCGTGGCGACGACTGTCTTGGCCGGACTAGCGCCACTGAAGCGAACATAATGTCCCGACTACGGCCATCCCAACGACTTGGCCTGGCTGGCGAGCAAAACCAGCACGACGAGCAGCTGTGAGAAGGAACCTTCGCTTGACCCAAAATCCCGGGAAAAGCCCTGTTTCCGGGGCCGGAAAGTAACCCTGGTTGCCTCAAAAGGAACCCCGGCGTGTCCAACGCGGCGAGGACGCCAAAAAGGCCGGGCATAAACCCGGCCTTGCACCTGATGGCGATAGAATGAATTAGAACTGCTGCAGAAGGTAGAAGTTCGCGCCGACTTCGTGCTCGGTAATAGCCGCAGCATCGCCCTCATGCTGGCGATGGATACTATAACGGCTTGCGAAATTTTCCGCTTCCACCTTGCTCACGAGAATCTTGCGGCCAGGAAGGAGTAACGCGGGCAGGTATCCGTCCGAGATGAGGGCTGAGATGACCGGAAGAGAAACTTCAAGCTTCTCGGCTAGTTCCACTGCGCCCACGGCAGCAGAGTCATCGTAGTGCGGGAACGGAAAACGATTCCAACCCGAGATGCGCCCTTCGCAGTCGAACTGATTAACGGAGAGCAGGGCCAACGCAGCTCGGTCCCTATCGATAGGCAGACTCCCGGCGTACCAACGTTCGGTTCCTTCAGGAATCAAACCGTTTTCTTCCATCGCCTTCCGCACAACCGAGAATGGCATCTGATAGCTCCTGCTCAGAGAGACCACAGTCGTCTCACTGAGCGTAGGGAAAACCCTTGGAAATAGTTGCAAGCCCGTTGCCTCAATGGCGGCCTTCCATACCATTTCGATAATGTTCTCGAATCCAGCGTGGTCGAACAGATCAGCGTGATAGATGTTGAAATTTCCGAGACGGGTCCACGATCCGAAAACGTGAGACGTGGCGGCTTTTTTTGTCACCATCATCCTGAGAAACTCGTTGCATTCGTCTTCATTGTCGACGATCCGATCGAAACCCACATCGTAGACACGAAGCTTGCCCTCAATATTGGCGAAGGAATGGAGATCGCCAGTGACGGCCAGACCGATTCCATATGCGAGCAACGACGCCTCTTGAAGGGAAAGGCGGTTCATCCAAGTGTCCCTTGGAAGACGACTGTGCAACCTCGCCATTCCGTACTGCTGAAAACTCGAGGTGCCGACGACGTCGGATGCCTGACGAAGGGCGTCGATGCCACCGGGAAACGATCTTAACCGTGCAATGAAGTCACCCCGTCGCGGGGACCGCTCGCTGGGCAACTCAACCAGGGCCGTCCCATGTTCAGGGCAGCTCAGGACGAAATCGGGCAGCCAATGAAGTCGCGAGAATGCCCGGCAACCGCGCCGTCCCGATCCGTTAGCTTCATCCTGGGCGAGGCAATGGGGGCAAACCTTTCCCCATGCAAGCGAACGCGCCACCAACGGCTCCCCAAGGAGACGACGCGACTTTCGGCCACTCCAGGACAGGCGTCGTTGCTCGAAATTCTGGTCGTCAATGTTTGCGAGGTAGGCGAAGTAGGTGAGGTCATCCCCTTTCTCATCGCATACCCGTGCGAAATTGAAGCCGAGCATTCTTCCGAACTCCGACGCTGAGTAACCATGCATGGCAGCGATGCGGGAGCAATAGCTAGGGAGAGTCTCCCCCTCATTGAGAGGGGGGACGAGAGACAAACGTGTCATGGGCGCTGTCCAAACTTCAACTTCTTCTCCTTCTTTTTCGTCTTCCCTACCTCCTTGGTCTCGCGCCAGGCGAAGTCTTCCTCGCGCATCAGTGCTTCCTCGGGCTTGAGGTCGGCCCAATCTGCACTCGTGAAGACGTTCTCGTGCGTCCGGCATCCTGACCACTCACCGTAGAAGGCCGCGAAGTCTGCATAGGTGACGACGCCACGACGATCGAAGATGACCCGTTCACAGGCTCCGCGTACCAACTGAACAAGGGACCCCAGCTGACCGCTAGCGGCGTGCAGGGCACGTTCGTGGAAGTCGCCCGGAACGTCATTGTCCACGGCAAGCTTCGCATGTTCCTCGACCACCTTCCGGACAACCTCGCTGACAGTCTCGAGTCCCGCAGGACCGACAAGGCCTTCAAACGGGACTGACGTCCGACGGTTGGCCAACTGGGAATTGCTGAGGAAGTAAGCCAAGGGGGGAACGCCCGACAGGATCAGCCGTACTGGCCAATCCGGCATCTGGACCAACTGTTTTAGTGCATCCGCGATCTTAGCGCGTTCGATAGCGTTAGCAGTCTCAATCGTGTGCTGGGCCTCATCGATGTGCACGTAGTGCACCCGGTGGCTCTTGAGCGCCATCCGAAAATCGGCCCATGCTTCGTTTTCCTTTCGACTGGGTTTGACCGGCACCCCAAGCGTGCGAAGGCCTTCAAGAGCGAGGCTTCGAGGAGTGCAAGGCGAGGGAGCATCGAAGACGAGCAGCGGCCGAGCACCCACCTTATCTCCGTCCACATATGCGTCGAACGACATCCGGCGCATATGCTCCTCGAGGGCGCGTGACTTTCCAGCACCGGACAGACCGGTGACGGCGACGATACGGCGCTTGTCGGGCACGGTGCTTCCGTAGTGGAAGTGCGAAGCAATACTGGCCTTCATCGCCGTCAGGGCGTTTACCAGCTCTTCATCGCGCGCTAGCCCGATGTAGCGGGCCCGGAATTTGGCGACCCGGTCGTGCAGCACCAGTTCGTCGGGGTCCATCGACGCGCGCGCGCGTGCGATCGAAGCTTCGAGAAATTCGTGGTCGTTCATTCGCTTTCTCCTAATTGTCGAACTTAGTCGCGGTTTTGGTGCCGCGAGCGTGGGAAATCGGCGCGACCATGGATGCAGGGCGCGTGGTGTCTTCCGGATTCTTGGAGGGAGCACGGGGCTCTTCCGCTCTTTTGTTGGAGTAGCGGGGATCTTCCAGGTAGTTCGCGGCCTCAGTCGAAGCCGTGAAGCCCATGTCGAGGAAGAACTGCATTGGCAGGTCCAGATTCTTTGCGAAATCCTCTGAAACCGCCTCTCCGGGGCCGTGCGTGCCCAAGCGGAAGTCGATCTTCTTCTCCCACTTGAGGAAGTCCTCCTCGTTTAAGCAGGGGCTTCCAAGACCGACTTCCAGACGCGCCAGCGCGGCATTCTCCATGAGGTATGCCTTGGTCTGGCGAACAACCTCGCGGCTCAAGCGCTTTTTCTCCTTGGCTTCGCTACGCAGGGCGTTGCATGTTGCCGACCAGGCGTAGAGGCTCATCCCGGAGAATTCCTCGTGGAATACTGCAGGTACGGAAACCCAGCCGCGCTTGAGCCAGATCGAAATCTTGCCGAGATCATGACGAGAAACTCGGATCAAAACCTCAGGCTTGCGCTTGCCACGGCGAAACTGTTGGAGCGTCGGCGATTGGTAGGTGACACCCATGAACGTCACGCCGGTTTTGTGAACCTTGCGATGAACGTTGATGCCGAAGATATGGCGACGCTCGTCACCGAAGACCGGCGGGCCTACTCGGTACATTCGGGCAAGACGGTCCCAAGCCTCCCGTGGGCTTTCATCACCGAGGCCGTCGTGAGGCTCGTTGTGGTAGACGTCGACGAAGAACCGGTAGAGGATCTTCGTCGTCTCGTCGTAAGTGACGCTTGCATTAGCCTGAGCATCTGTGCCGCCCAACTCGTCGGGCGAACCCCAGGTGCGGCCAGAGAAATATCGAAAGGCTTTCGTGCTGGCGGTCTTAAAGAAACGCTCGATGGTGCCACGCGCCGACGCAGCGCCAGTGGGCGGGAAGAAAACGCCCGTTCCCAGGTCGGATAGGGTTACTCGGAAGGCCTGAGCGGTAAACCAGGTAGCCGAGTCGAAAACCAGCTGCTCGATGTGACCGTGCATGTACCAGGGGGTGATGCAGCCGAAAGCCTTCGCGAACTCCGTCTTGTCGAACGTCGTCAGTTCGAGGGTAGCGATTGCCGTCGAAACGGAGGGTGCTTCTCGATGGACACGGAAGGCAATCAGGCAACGGGTCGCCACGTCGATTGCCGCGGTCAGCACCATACGCATGCGTGGGATCCCTCGAAGCTGCTTCTGAGTCCATCCTTTCGTGACGCCGCTCAAGACGAGCAGCGTCTGCAAATCGACTTTCCACTCGTCGAACTCAACGCGCTCAAGCGGGCGGAGGGCCTCGACCCCTTCGTGGACAGGGCGGTAGAGGGCCGTCGCAGCGTCTTGGCCAAGGCGTGCGCGATCCTTGAGTGCCTGGGGCAGCTGACCAATGCGCTTCTGAAGGGTTTTGAGCGACGGAAGCCGGAGCTTACAGGCAATACCTAAGGCCTCGCGCTCCTTATTCGCGGCTTCGATCTCTTTGACCATTGCGTCCCAACAATCGATCATGTTGGGCTTGTCTTCGGAAGCATAGCTCATGACATGCTTCATGAGGATGGCTTCTTCTTCAACCGAGTAGTAGGTCCCGACCCGGCAACGGCCATTCTTGCTGACAAAGGCCATGCGATCTTGCGTGACCTCGTACTTCGCAAGCCAGCGGCGGAGAGAGCGGGGGCTCGGGATGAAGACGATGGATTCCGCTGCCTCCTGCAGGTCCTCCTTTTTCTGCTTTCGATAGTCCTTCTTTTTCGTCCTTTCGCCTTCAGCAGGGGACGGCTTGACCTTCTTCGCGTCCTCCTTGATGTCCTCAACAATGTCCGCGATCGTCTTTTCCATTTTGGCGTCTGAGCGGGAGACGTTTCGGTCTTCTTTCTCCTTCTTGAGGAAGCGCTTGCAAAAGTCCTCCTTGAACAGGGTCGTTTCTTGCTCTTCATCGCTAAGCTGCTCAGCGAATTTGCGCACGCCTTCAGCGACGACGGCATCGTCGCCGCCGTAACGGTTACGCTTGAAGATCAGCGGCAAGTTGCGGTCTTCAAGCATCTCCGAGATCTGGCGATGCGTGAAAAACTCGACGAGGTTATTATCCGTGCGCTCGAGGCGATGGCCGGCAGAGTCCGAGGAGTGCCAGCGGTACTGAATGCTGAGGCGCTCGAAGCCGTCGTTGCGGCTGAAGTGGTATTTGGAAGGCTCGTATCCGTGGACATAGTCCATCGTTATCTCTCCGTGAGATTTGAAAATTGACGGTGATGTGTGGAAACGCCGAAGGCGGGGCGACTATGCGCCCAGCGCCATCAGGACGTGTCCGTCGTGGGCGACCGTGAGATTAGACAAGCCATTTGCGGTCCTCTCCTCCTGCGGCCAGTTTGACGTAGGGTTCGTCGAACAGCTTTTTCGCGGGGTTGAGTTGCTCCAGGACGCCCTCGTAGAGCAGGTGCCAGATGGCATTCATGGCCTCGCCGAAGTCGTCGAAGCGCATAGCGACGTCGAATGCGCTCACCGCTCCGGTCAGCGTCTTAACGAACGCACGCATTTCCTCGCACCTCGCAGCGTTGTGGAAACGACGCGCGCGAAGGATGCTTTTGGCATTCCACGCGCGGGCAGGGGTCAGCTCGCGATCCGTGATGATGATGGCGTCGCTCGCAAACTCGCCGAGTACCGGCCGAATACGCTTGATCTGATCACGTAGCCCGGTCGTCCCGACTTGCTGCAACGGCTTCACAGCGAATGCCAGGTAGTTGCCCGAACGAAAGCGCGCGCGGAAGTCAAACGTGTGCTGGTGAGGCTTTCCGTCGTCATCATAGTAAGTGACGGCAGGCGGCTGGTCCTCGACGTCCACGACGAAGCGGTTCGCCATCAACATGAGGGCACAGTGCAGCTCGAGCGTGCTCGAGAAGCCAACCGAGCGACGAGTTCCGGGATCGGGAAGATAACCTCGGCTGTGTGCCTTGGTGCGCGGCGTGGGTTGCCGCGTCCCGGTCGAGTGTGCGATCGGAACGTAGAGCTTATCCTCTACGACCTCGCCATCATCCGAAACGACGGTGATCGACTCAAACGTGCCACGGCAGTTTTCATCGGGATCGAGAACTTGGACAGTTCCCCAATCGCGATCTCGAAAGAGCCCGAAGCGCTGCTCTTTCATATAGCGCAATACGGCCTTCTGGTTCATGCACTTACCTTTCCCGCGCGCATGCGCGATCCAACGTGGACCGGGGCCCGACGACGTTTACCCAAACGGACCACCTGCGAGGCAGGCGAAACCGCTACGCCGAGCGGCGTATTCGGGGCGGGAAGGTTGTGTATGCGCGCGACGTCGACGCGACGGGGTCGTCGTCGACCAACGAAGTCACGAGCTTCGCCGAGAAAGGCAACGACACGGTTCCGCTGTCATTGGTCGACGAGAGATAACGGTGTACGAAAGTCACTGTGCCCTCCAAGGCAAAACGCGTTATCGCTGACCGGTCAGACCGATCTGCGTGCTTGGCTTTCGAAGACGATCGGCTGCTAGGCAGCGGAAAGTCGCGCCAGCATGGACAACGTCCCCACAGCGCATGCGCGGGCATTGACCAAGGCACGGACGTGCACATGGAGGAGTGGAGTGAAGGCGGGGTCGCCCTTAGGGATAAGATGGTTCATTTCGTACCTTCTCCTTACACAGCATTCCGCCTCAGGCCTTGATGGCCGTTGACGCCGCATTTTTCGGGCCTCGAGTGGCTCGAAACGTCACGTGCGGTCGTGACGTATCCCTGCGTTAGCGGGGAAGGGACGGGGTACGAAAATGCTCTCCATGTCCTCGCGCACGGTGATAAGCCGCAGCAGCGGGCCGGACATGGCCTTGGGACCGAGCACAAGACTCGGGTTTTGGTGGCGAACCACCGACGTCGGTACTTTAGTGGGAGGGGTTGCAGGATTGCGATACATGAACTTGCCCTTTCAGATCTAAAAACTGGTTTCTAGTCTCAAGGGTCTTTCCCGAGGTCACAAAGCCCCGGACTGCCGGCGCTTATACTGTGAACTCGGAAAAGTCCCGTATTCGTATAAAGCCGTAGTTCATCTACGCGGTCCTCTTTTGGGACACCGTGTCCCACGACGGACCAATTACTATTTCCAGCCCGGGGCGATCAATCGCTAAATGCAGTTGCATGCCGGAAACAAATCAACATGGTTAATTTTTCGTAAAGATTTCAGCGGCAATTCGAGCGATCTTCCCGACAACTCCGCCGTGGCTAAGGGCGCGCCAATAATAGCACCCCTGACCAGCGCCTATGCTTGAAGGATGCTTGAGGAGGTCTGAGCCTCTTTCCGCCGGCGGGTTTCCAGACCATCCTCAATCTATGGATCGAGCCACGGTGCCGACGTGTATAAGATGGACTTCCCCGACTTCGTTGCCGCCTATGACAAGGCCCGCATTCAAGATATCCCCGGGCGACGAGTTCGATATCGCGGCAGCCTGCTTCTTCCCGGCTGCGATGTTGCCATATGTCTCAAGCAGCGGGGTATCGAACTTCGCCTGGACGGTACGCCGCTTGCTGAAGAACACCCGGTTACGAAAGTTCTCGCGGACCGTATGGGCAATATTCAAAAGGCTCTCTCGCGAAAACTGCGACGTAATGTTCTGGAAGCCGCGATACTCGGGCGTTGGCATCCAGACGGCGATGAGGATTGCGCCTTCGAACCTTACTTCGTTCGCTTTAGGAATGCTGATGGAGTGGTTACGACGGAGCCATATCGCTTCAAAATCTTCCTGCTTGATGGATTGAATTCTGCGTCCCGGTGCCTGGTGGACTTTGCTTCCGATGATCCGGGACCGCGTGTGAAAGCGGTGTTAGAAACTGTCACCGAGTCGCACATTCACTTTGATGAGCTGCCAAAAAGCGTCATGGGCTTCATGCCGTGTGGTATTGTCTGGTATCCGCCGCGCGGTTCCGGCTATCCTGCTCTCGTCGAGAATGCCATCGGCAAAATGGAGCGCTCGAGGCGTCGAGATTGTGCCGCCGCATCCCCGGTGCATTGAGCCCGCGGCCTTCTAAAATTGCGTGAACGGGGGGCTTGCGCAGTCCGAAAATCCGGACAACCATTATTCATCGGCTAAGATCTAGCGCCTGCAGGTCTTAGCGAAATCCTTCTCGCCACCGGCAATCCGGTCACTCGTTGAGCGCCAGTTTAACGATCGAGCCCGTTTGCTCAGAAATTGGAGTGCCCATGTTCGAAGCATCAGAGGTCTATACGCTCAAGAGTGGCTGCTTTCCCACGGACTTCGAGGTAGACGTCAAGAAGAATGGGGGCGTTGCGTATCACGGACAGCTGATGTTTTTTGGGCCTGATGCCTCTATCGAGGTCAATGGCAGAACAATTCGGGCGTTCATGAATGGGATGCAGACAGAGAATTCGCACTTTGCTGCGTTGATCAACAACTATAAGCGATCGATTTTGAAGGAGGCAGCGAAGCTGCGGAAATCTCGGTCCGACACAGTAGTCTTCACTGGCGTCTGGTACCATGTGGATTTCAACGAGCGACCCCGCTTCGAACCCTACGTCATTCACGTTGTCTCAGCGACTGGTGACGTCACCTCGTCGCGTTACGCTCTCGAGATGTTTGACTCAGACAGCCCAGGCGAGGGGTTTTATGAGTATCCTCTTTTCAAGACGCTTACAGTCGACGAAACGCTTGGCGAACTCCGCTACCACGCGGAAGCGTTGACGAAGCTGGATGATCGTTCACCCCAATCGAGTGGCTTCAAAGCACTTCAAGGCGTTATCTGGTATCCGGCTGGAGATGAGACTCAATGCGCTCCGATTGTCGTTATAAGGGCCACGGGATCGAAAGCCTATCTTGCCGAGCTGTCGGGTCGGCCAAGCGTGCCGCCCGGATCGCCCGAGGCATTCGTGCGGGTTGCCAAAGCTTGCTTCCAGGCCGCACTTGCGGACGCGGCGGCACAGGGGGCTGTGACCGAAGGACTGCAATTCTCGTATGATCATCTTCGATATCTGTCGGAGCAGGGATTTTTAGGCGCTGGGGATGCTGATGGTCGTTGGACGCTTGCGCAACTCGCATCGACTTCCTTGGGTGTGCACCAGCACAAGATCGTCGAACGAGGCCCACCAACCATGCCGATCACCTTGATGGAGATGGCAAACAGCACGGACGTCGATGGTTTCTGGATGCAGGTGCGCGGGAGTGATGGTGTTCCTTTGGAGCCACTATACTCGCGCTTCGCCGATATGCACCGAGTCGGGCAACACCGCGATCCGGACGCGCTCCTCCACCCGATTGAGGACGTCTCGGATGCCGCCCATAACTGCCGCTATTCAACGGGATGGCTACCGGTCGGCCAAGGCGGTTTGGCGATGCGCTACATGGCATTGGGCGACGTGCCGAAGCTTAGCTGGTAGCCGGGGTTGAGCATCGCCACTTATCAGTGCGTTCCATGCTGTTGCCATTGACCTCAAACAATTCGCCGGCTTCGATAGCGTCATTGGACCGCTGCAAGGACGCCAAAATGCGCATATGGATCGCTTCAGACCTGCACCTGGAATTCGAAGGCGCAAAAACCACCCTCGATCCCCCTGACGCCGACGTATTCGTTTGCGCCGGCGACGTGCTGGATAGAGGTATCGTTCCAAGCCTCGAATGGCTGGCTGAAACTGTTGCTCCGTCGATGCCCGTGGTTTTCGTCGCCGGAAACCATGAATTCTATCGGACATCATTGGTGGAGAGCATCCGAGCCGCCAAGGAAGCCGCTTTCAGGTACCCTAACGTCCATTTTCTGGAGAACGATGCTGTCGTAATCGACGGCGTTCGCTTTCTCGGTACCACGCTCTGGACCGACTTCCGGCTTCTAAGCGAGGACACAACGCTTGTGATGGACGCGGCACAGCGCGGGCTCAGGGACTACGAGAAGATTAAGTTCTCCAAGACACCTTACAAGGCGTTTAGGCCACTCCACGCTTACCGGAAGCATCAGGAGGCAAGACTTTTCCTCTCGAAGGCGCTGGCTGAACAGCATGATGGCAAGACCGTCGTGGTAAGCCATCACGCTCCATCTGTCCTGTCGATATCGGACGATGAGAAAGGAGGCGACCTCTCTGCCGCCTACGCGTCCGACCTTGCCGGTTTGATCCTTGAGCATGCGCCGACATTGTGGGTTCACGGCCATGTCCATCATAGTTGCGATTACAACGTAGGCAGCTCCAGAGTGCTGTGTAATCCCGCTGGATATCCGGGGGAATATGACGGCTTCCAGCCGCAACTGGTCGTGGAGGCATAAGTAAGCACGCAGAGAGATTCCGCGTACCAAATTAGGGACCGGCACACGTTCTGGCCTGCACTTGGATACTAGAATTTAGGAAATACACCGTATCGGACTGACCCGGTCACGGGAAAGATTTATATGAACGATGCGGCAGCATCTTATTGCATTGGTTGGTGGAACGTTCGTGCGTCTGAAGCTCTCGCCACGACGGAGGCACACGTCTCATATGTGGCGGCTGCGATCCACGAAATGAAAGAGCGTCATGCGTTGGATGTTCTATTCCTGGGCGAAGTAACGGATACCTTTATCAATGAGTTGCGGCCTCTGGTGAAGCGTGATGGCTTTCGGATGGTGCGGTCAGGCGGCAAGGTCGATTTTGGCTTGGCAGCTGCCTACAATGCCGAAACGCTAAGTCTCAACTCCTCGAGTCTCAAGAGCGTGATACACAAATACGGAAAAGACACCCGTAAGATAGCTCAGCGAGTCGACATCAAGTTGCAGGGCGGAGATTCAATCCGCTTCTATTTTCTCCACTGGCCAAGCAGGGTATACAATCCCGCAGATACCGGCCTTCGATCAGAAATGGCTGGTTATCTGCAGAATGCCATCGCGCGATACCGTGCCGCAACCACCGACAAGCTTGTAGTAGTGCTTGGCGACTTCAACGACGAACCTAATGACATGCCGATGAGAAAGTTGCTGACGACAAGGCATGTCCATATGGCCCAAAAGGAAGATTTCCTGTTTTACAATCCTTTTTGGAGGTTTCTGACAGACCCCGTCCCATACACTAGAGAAGGTCGGGATGCTCGACCACCGGGCACCTATTACTATACCGGGGGAAAAACTCATTACTGGCATATTTTGGATCAAATGCTCTTTTCATCTACATTTTTTGGAGGTTCCAGTTGGCACCTTGCTGAGGAGCGCACTATGATCTTTGAATTACCGGGGATATGCGAGATCGGTCCGAAAACCAGAACGTCGATCGACCACCTCCCGATCTTGGCCGCGATCGAAAGGGCCGGCGAATGACCTATGATTTCAAATCTTCGCTTGCAGAAGGGCTCGAATCCGGTGCCCTCGCGACTAGAAATAACGACGCCATCAACGACGTCATCGATGAGTTTGCACGACAAATTTTTGAGGGAACTGACGAGCAAGTTATCATCTGCAGAGCATTGCTCTATGACATCGGGGGTTACATCACCCATGATCCTGATGAGCCGGGAAACAACGTGCCGTCCTTCGAGGCGATTGTGGCTAGACCACCGGGCTGGGAAGAGGGTCAAGAGGATAGTGAATTCATTCTCGCCGAGCTGGCACGAGGGGAACGTGGCTTCCCGTGCACCGTGATATGCGATGGTTACGAATTTCAATGCGACGATCCGGAAGCACTGCAGGAGGCATTGGGAGAGCTGATTTCCTTGGCTTCGACTGGAGAGATCTTGAACCACTTGCGAAATCCGGGAGAGTCTGCCGTTGAGCCGAGCCGCCGACCACTTTAAGGTGGACCAAGAGGCTGTCACCGCTGACGAGAAGGAGACCGATATCCGGCTGCGTTCCACCGGGTCAGAGCACGGGGCCGTCATCGAACTGAAGATTCGGCGAGAAGGACCGGTCAGCATCGGACCTACGAGCAATTCGCGCTCAAATACATGGCAGGCGAAAACAGCCGTTCAAGTTGTCTGCTTATCACCGTCAGCTCTCCCAGGGATTGGCTGCATCCGGATGCTGGGGTCGTCCTAAGCTTCGTCGATCTTATTGCGTTCTTTGACGAGGAGGCTCTCCGGATCGAAAGGGAGTCGGCTGGCAATCTCTGGCTCACTGTCCGCGGATTTGATCTTCGGCCGTGCTTACCGACCGAGCGAGCAAAAAAGCGCGCACGATCGAATTGGGGCCTTAATGGCGGACACGGGCTAAGCGCGCCGATGTCGCGCGTCTGCTAGCCAGGGCTTGTAATGACTGTGCACAGACGAGCGCTGAGACGCACCTACCGACCGTGGCTGACACATTGAGCGGCACCGCTTGAACCGAGAACCGCTCTCACCTCATCGCCCAACAACTGCTTACGTTCCATAAGCGCCGCGGCCAAAGCTCTGACCTCATGCTCCCTCTGCCTGATCACCTCGACGGCAACCTCCACCTGTTGCGCAAGCAACGCCTCAACACGGTGCTCGAGAAGGGGATTGCGGTACCTGGCTTCAACGAGGCCTCTTGGAGTCGTGTCACCGTCCGATAGCCACGACGCTCCCATCGCCAACGGCCCTTCAACCATGGTTGCATGATGCGTTGCCAGTTGGAGGTCCGAGTGGATTGACGAGCCCGCGCCGTCGGCAAAGTCACCGAACACAACAAGCTCCGCGGCAATGCCTCCCAACAACGTAGCGATGTGCCCCAGGTAATACGATCTCGTCTGCCTGCGGGCGGGCTCGATTTCAAACAAAGCGCCTCCCAGCGCCTGGACATTGGTTTCAGGCGAGATGCTGTCTTCGATGGCCAAGGAGGTGAGGGTATCGCTCCCCAAGATCAAGCCAACGATCGCATGGCCGGCTTCGTGAACTGCGATGGCCCATTGATACTCCTTCGAGATCGGCGTTCTCCTTGGCAGGCTCGCGTCGATGTCCTCGCCGGTAATTGCCCGGTCGGCACGGCGGGCTCGGCGGCGCGCTTCCTTTGCGACCTTCTCGATCTGGGCACCTGTCATGCCCTCGGACCTCCTCGCGAAGAGCCGCACATCAAAGTCCATTGCCGTTCCGAGATGGAATTGCATGATCTGCAGGCGGGCGTACGCGTCCGGAAGCGTGATCTGGAAGTGCCGGTCCAGACGCCCGGGCCTCAAGATTGCCGGGTCGATGCGGCTGGCATTGTTGCAAGCTCCGACCACAACCACGCCCTGACCGCGATCGGCCCCATCCATGCATTCGAGCAGCGCGTTGACAACTTGGATCCAGTACGTGCTCCCGCTATCGTCCTTGTCTCGATTCCCAAAGCTATCCATCTCATCGATGAACAGGATCGAGGGTGCGGCTTTCGCTGCATCGCCAAAGCACTTCCGCATTTGCTTGAGCATGTCGCCCAGGTGGGTTCCCGCCTGCCAACGGGCTCCCGAACCCAGGATGAGGGGTACGCCGCAGGTCTTCGCCAGCGCCCTCGCAAAAATAGTCTTCCCTGTACCGGGTGGCCCGGAGAGCAAGGCTCCGCAGTCCAAGTCCCGCCAATCGATCATGCCCGCGCGGAAATCGGCAAAGTCTCTTGCCAGCTCAAAGCCCCATTCCTTGGCTGCACCGTATCCGTGAAGATCATACAGGCTTGGACCGTCCGAAGCGGGTAGCGAGGAAGGAGGGCTCTGCGGTCCCGCGTCTGACGCTCGCACTGGCTCGATTGGCAAGCGTCGAAGGATACTCAGACTGCGGCCAAGTCCGCGTCCTGGACGAAATGCGTCTCGGAGACACTCCCAGCGCTGAGAGAGAATGAATTTCGCTTCCATATCGCTCGGGGCCTCGCCGGTGAACCTGCGGACTGCGCCCTTGACGTGCCCAACGGTCGGTGCGGGGAGATGGGCCACCACGTCTGAAGCAATCTGGACACGTTCGTTGACGAATTTATCCGATGCCAACAGGAGGATCACTCTCGGGTGCCGATAGAGCTCGTCCAGTCGATCATCGAGCTTCGAACAATCGGTTTCGTGCTCGACGAGGATGATATCGGTCCCATGGCCGGGGGAGGCCCAGGGTTCTCCATCTCCGCGACATAGCGCGTTGATGGTGACAGCGTAGACGCTGAAATCTTCTGGCCGTGGGACGATCAATGCGGCAACAAAGGAGACCCCTTCGACGTCCAGGATATGTCTAAGGGCATTTCGGATTGCGCAGAAAGCAATAACGTTGGGCAAAGACCGTCGTGCGACGGCCGCGGGAATTCTGTTTCTCATGGCGCTGGTCCTGAATAGAAAGAACTGTTAGCGGCGCAGACGGCGCACGGTGGTCTCCGGGCCAATGGGGCCCTCATCCAGTTCAATTTCTATGTATCCGTGGAGCGCCAAAGCGGCGAGGCCAGCCATTGGGGAGGTCTCCTTGAACACCGTCAGACATTCTGAAACGGTTAAGGACCCATACTCCTCGAGCGCTGCCAGTAGCCTGACGCGATCACCGAGTGGCGCGCGGTGATTGCCGTAGCGAAGCAGGTCTTTGGCGTTCGCCAACCGGTGTCCGTGCTTTAGCTCGGCCACGTCGAAAATGCGAAACGTGCGATCATCTCGACGAGCAGCTTCCGCAATCGCAGTCGGGGATACTCCAGGTCTACGGTCGGGGGCGTCAATCAACACAGTGGACCCGCTGGCCGTGGTGGCGGTAAAATCGGGCACGTGGGCTTCGATGCCCACCGAAAGGGTCGTAGCCATGCACGACCAGGAGGCGATTTCGGGATCAACGTCGAGGAGGCAGGCCACATCGCGAGCGACCTGCGATCGGAAGGCCAAGCGACCAACGCATTTGACGGCTGCCTTGGGAAGGTAGACTTTGTCGACGGTCGGCTGGCTTGCTCGCCCCGTCTCGGGTTTAGACTGCGAGATACTCATCACGAACTCTCATCACAAACAGGTTGCGCATGCGCCAAAGGGCGCGCCGGCGATCAACCTATTCGTATCGAGAGATGGACGAGCGAGCTTTGCATGACCGGAAGATCTCAGAACAAAACATGAATGTCAATGGATTGCTGTATTAGATGTGCCTAACAAAGCTTAACGCTTCCTTTCCTCGGCCATTCCCAGCCTCCGGGGCCTCAGGCGCTACAGGCCCCGAAGCAGACATCACGACGCTCGAACCCGAACATTGCCCAAGTGCGAATTGGTTACGCTGTCGAGCGAGGGCCGATGCTGGGCGGCCGGCTTTATGATCCAGGCGTTGGAGACAGGATTGTAAACGCCCGGGAGGGGAAAGAACGTAGAGATCTTCTCAAAATCCCATATGTCGATAGTGGCGATGGGCAGATTGTGTGCGATCGCGATCGCGGCGATCGTCAGGTCGTTGCCGGGTCGTTTATCGCTTTCGGGGCCGACAAACCAAAGTTGTTTGAGTGCACGGCAGCTGTACATCGCGGCTTGTAGCCTCGCTACTTGGCTGTTCATGACGGGGTAAAGGAATTCGGTCTCGAGGAGACCATCCAGCCACGATCTGAGGAGCTGCGCCCGGGCCGGGTTTCTCGGGCGCAAACTGTGTATGCCTTGCTCGATTTCAACGATGACAGGATAGGGAATCGCGATCTGATCTTGCTGAGTAAGCCAGTGAGCGAGCCGAGGGTTTGGTCGCCTTTTCTGGGTGTCGCTGAGGATGTTCGTATCTACCAAGAAGGTATGGCATGACATGTCGCATGATCCTTCCGCTGCACCGCGCAGCTCGAAACAGATTCTTCTGTTTTAGTTAAAGCGTATTTAACGAGATGGCTAACTACGGGATGAGTCCGAACCGCTATGAAAATCTTGCGACCTAGGCCGGTTTAAATGATACCTACGAACGTGCTAAGATACGGCAGCAGTCTCGGGAGGCTCTTTGCCGAGTGCTGCATTAAGCGTGCGCAAAGGATTGTGGCGTGGGCGAACACCAGAATAAGTGGACCCGGGCTGAAGCCGAGAAAGGCATCAGCCAGGTTCTCGACGCGGCTAAGGAACTCGGAGTGCAACAGGTCAGCGATGGTGACGGCACATTCGAGGTCCGGTTTGTGTCGTCCGAGCGAAAGATAAGAGCCCAGGATTACCTTGCCAGAGGCGGACCTATCGACGAATGACGTTCGTCGAACGTCCGAATAACATCCAACTGTTACAAAATTAAAGAACTCGGTGCCGGTATTGCGTTCCCTGAGTACGCTCACAATTAATTCCGTTTTTTCCTGACCTGCAGCGCTGAACATTCATCCAGCGGCGTCTTCGCCGTCTCCAAAGTAAATTGTACTCGGAGAAACCCCAAAGGTACGTCCTTGGCCTTCGGTCCGCCTAGGGTCTGGAGCACGCGGTCGGAAGCCGCGCAACAACAACTGCTGATGCTTTCCTGCGCGATTTTTTGGTTGTCGGGCCATCGTTTCCGGACAATCATAGTTAAATCGACAGCGCAAAACGCGCGGAATTTCCATTCACGAAGAAGTAAAAGCGGAATGAAAACCAGAAAAACTCTCGTCCTCAGTGCAGGCCATCTGTCGGTGCGTACATCGCGCTTTCTGTCGCGCACCAAGGCCGTCGACTGGCCCGTACCCGGAGGGCAATACAGCGACATGGGATTCTTTTTTCATGTTGTTGACGAGAATGGCGTTGGACCCGACTTCGTTCCGAGGGACCTCTTTGATGTTCTGGAATATGCCAGAAATGGCGGTTTCACCTACGTCCTCATGGAGGCCGGGGCCGGCGTCTGTCCAGAATTGACTTTCTACGGGCGGCACGGCATCGCGAGCGAGCTTGAAGCCAATCATCTTTATAAGCGAAGCACCCAACGGGAGCTGGATGCCAAGAAGGCGCAGGAGGCGTTCGAAGCTCTAGGCGCATCGGCCGAGTTTAGCGCCTCCGACGGAGATCTCAGCTCGCGGATAAACGCTGTTGTTGCCGGCCTTCTCGAGCACGTCTCGAGCAACATGGACAACTCAATGTCGCTGCTACAGGAAGACGTGCAACATCTTGCTGACTTGGCGGCCTTATCCACCGCAATTCCTAATCGGGCACCGGAGGACTATCCCGAAAGCCGATCAGCATTACAGCTCGCACAACAGCGGGTTTCCGAGTTGACAGGCGCATTGGAGCTTTCCGACGAAGGCGAAGAGGCACGAGTATACGAAGCTTTAGGCGAGGCGAATTACCGATTGGATTTGGCACTTGCTGAGATGTGAGGGGCGGGATCGCGTTGAGTGGCTCCTGAGTCAACTGAAGCTCGTTAGGTCTGCCCCTGGCCGGGCCGGCACTCGCCCCTAATCATCTATTCTCTGCCGTCGTCTGCGGGCCACTATCCAAAACCACCGGCAAGGCCGACGAGATCGATGCCCTCGTCAACACCAATAGAATTGGAGACAATGGACAAGCAAATTCGTTTGCTTACCAGGCATGACGGCATCAAACTGCGTGGTGACATCAAGAGGCGCACGACTAAAAAGCATTCGCATTCGTGCCGCAGACTTGGACGCGATGTCGCGTTGGCTTTTGAACTCATCAGCACGACCGGCGGATCTGGCCCAGCGACGAGGACTAGCCGGCGACCATAACACAGCGAAGCAAAAGGAGATGAGCCATGTCAACGTTGTCCTCGCACGATTTCGATACTGCCGTGCTTTCTCCATCTGTTCCTGCTAAGCACTACTCAAGGTTAATAAAGTTCAACGACGAGATTGCCGAGCACGAGCCACACCAGGCCTCGACCACGGTGGATATCTATTCGGATGATAACAACGAGTGGTACTGCCAAGTTTGCCGCGGGGGACAAAAGACCCAGGCGATGGGCCCTTACACCAAGCGACAGGCAGAGCGCGTTCAAGACGCTCGCAGGACTAGGATAGCAACAAAGGGCACCGCTTGGCTGGTGTTTGAGAAAACCGAAGAGGGCGAAAGTGTCGAGAGCGGCTGAGTGGCAGTGTCAGTCAAGGCCTCGCCTATTGGGCCGCTGGGGAATTACCCGAGTACTCGGGTAAACGATACCTTGCCGTCCACTGAGAACTCTAATAACGCGTCGGCTCCCGGATAGCGGCATTTTGCAGACCTCATGCTTTCCGACGCGTTCCTTGCCCAAGCGCCTACAGGTTACGCTTCGTCTCAAAAAGTAGGCCTGCTTCGAAAAAATCTTGTATTCTTGCTGTCGAAAGTTATGGCCATTGGAAGAGCGGGCATCCGAAGAGCGTGGAAAGATCGCCCTCGGACATGCCTCGCAACGAAGCGTTTGGCATTCAAATACGGGTGGTCTTTCGAACTGCCGGCGACAACAAAATTCAAACGTATGGGAACGAGAGATGGCAAGAGCGAAGTCAGATCGGACAATCGCGGTTGCCAATGGCATTGCGGCAGACAAAGCGTTTGGCGCGGTCGCGCCCCCTCTTTACCTATCCAGCAATTTCGCCTTTTCGAAATTTGAGCAGTCGCAGGATTATGAATATTCTCGAACCTCCAATCCGACGCGCGATGTTCTAGCTGATACCCTTGCTAAGCTGGAGGGCGGTTCAGGCGCTGTGGTCACACCCACGGGGATGTCGGCGATCCATCTTCCTCTTAGTCGCGTGCCGGCCGGTGGCCTCGTGGTCGCACCACATGATTGTTATGGCGGAACTTGCCAAATCGTTGGGAGGCGTCGAAAGCCTCGTTGCGCATCCGTCAACAATGACACATGCGGGGATGAGCGTCGAAACACGGAGACTGGCAGGCATCACGGATGGATTGTTGAGAATGTCCATTGGGCTGGAGGCTAAAGACGACCTGATTGACGACCTTACGCAGAGCCTGTCACTGATTGCCTAGAGGCTAGACCTCAACGTCGCGTGGTTTCAGGCAGTCGACAGCACCTGCCACGGCTGGTCAGGATTGGAAAGTTGCCTCGAGAATGTCCAGGTGTGATGAACCTGAACGACCTTCTTCGGGTCCCCGTCAATGATCGTATTCTCGCTCGATCGGGTAAAATGGACCACTTCGGGGGAGAACAGCACTGTCACGTGGACCCTCTCCTGTTCAACGGCGACACCCAAGATTGTCGGTGAAGGATCGCTGATCAGGATGAATTCCGAGAACTCGCGTCGTGATTGGCGCGATTCAATCTCCTGCTCGAAAGTTACAAGTACAGTGGCGTCCAGCAACGGACGCAATGTCTGAAGATTGCCTGCGATGAAAGCTTTAGTCACTATTTCATAGGTGTTCGCTGCATAGCTCAGGAAGTCTTCGGCAGTGAAGTCCGGATCCATATCGTGCAATACGGTTAGTGCCGACCGGGTCAGAGGTGTGCTTTCTGCATCCCGCAGTGCCAACTGTTGCTTTTTGGTTTCGCTCAGATCGCTAGACGTTTTGTAGTTCTGTGAAGCCAAGTTCACGAGCATCCAGTAGAACAGGAACAAGGAAACGAGGTAGATAGTATTATTGAGGTTGATGGACTCGGTCACGGGATTGCCTCCAACGGAATTTCTGCATGCCTCCTCTCACTTAAAGATCGGCAGCGAAGAAAACTGGTGGCGTGGTGGTGGAGAGGAGGGATACCATTCCAGTGTCGTCGAACCGCTGAGACACTTGCTGCACTCCTACAGGAGATCTTTGCCGCCGGGTCCCACAAACTCGATACGAAAACCCTGGGCCCGTGCGCTTTTGATAAATCGATCTGCGCTCAAGACATCAACGGTGATCCTTCCGCCCAGACAGTGACCGAACGGTTGACCTAGTTCCGTGCGAACCCAGGCATCCGCTCGTTCCGAGCGGATGGAAATCTCCCACTGATCAACCGTTTTGCGATCGAGCGCGAGATCGCAGTTACCGTGTTGCGGCGCTGGGCATTCCGTTCCTGAATGCAACGCTTCGCTTTTCCGTGAACGATTGAAATCGGTGGGCATTGGTACGCTCCTGCCTGTTCCTACATGAGAGCCATCATGATCGTCTTGGCGGGACTGAGATCATTAAGTGTTGTGATGACGTCTTTGGCTGCAAGGACATCATTCTCCGGTTTCGGAGCACAGCGATCGTTCGCCTGCTCTTGTGCGCTAGTTCTCTGAACATTTCTCCGTCGAAGTATCGGATGCGCACAGCAGCTCATAGCCGTGCTACGGCATGCTGTGGCGCAGCCCAACCGTCGATAGCGACCACTCTGTGTTGTTTCTCAATGATATGCAAACGGAACTAATTGCTGGTTAACCACAAAAATATTGCATTAAAAAGGGAGCGCGTTGGCCAGGCGCACGCTTCATGTGACGAATGCAGGAATACACGCTGAATATTTGGTGGCGATTGTCTTGCCGGTTCAGTTCGATCGCGATGGCTAAACGAACACCATTACGACGATCGCGCCGATGACGATCATCACAAGCCCCCCTATCAACATGGGCAACAGACTGTTGTCCTCATCGACCTCCGAGTTTATTTGCTTTGTTACCGGCTCATCGTCAGTTGGTTTATTCATTGCTTGCCTCCATTCGAGAATAGCTGCGCTCCGTAGGAGGTGGTTCGCCAGCAAAAGTGGGAACGGTGTCTCTCTCCTACAGCCGATGCAGGGCGGGTCCTAAACAGACGCCTATATCCGCCGTCCGCGTGCTACGCCGGAACCGGGGAACGATAGCTTTCCATCGAAGAATCCCTGGGACGTCAGCGCCACGTCAGCAAAGCGTGTAGCGGTCAAAGATGATCTGGAAGAGGGGCATCGCTTCGCGAAACATTCTCGCCATCGTCGCCAGGTGTAGTCCACGTTGCACTGGTCTTAAAAGACTCTGACCGACACCTAAGAACTGTTGCCCGACATCGAAGGACCGTAAGGTTGCACCCCGACGGTTCACATTTCCAGATCTAGTTCGCACCCAGGGTCCCAGATAAATGAACATTGTCAATACATGTTTCCGGCGGCTCCGATCCTGCGACATTCGCGCGCGCGAACCGGTTTTAAATCATGAAAACTGCAGTAAACTGCTGCTTTAATTCATTTGTCTGTTGCTGGGCAGATGATAGGCTTGCAGTCAATTGGCTGGGCTGACGGTTACGTATACCGGCCGGAGAGACAAAATCTTCGATCTTCATCAGCTAGTTTTCACTGCACGTGAGGATCAGTCAGCTTGGCAATCCTTAGCAAAATCCGCGGCGTCTTTGATGCTGCGGACGACACGGAAACAATCGGAAATGATCACTCTATCGATGTTTCAGCAGCAGCTCCTCGAGGACGACGGCGTCATTATGCGTCTCGTCATGAGCCGAGTAGACGAGCGTGACCGTGCCCTCCGACATCAGCGCCCGCAATCGGTCGAGTTCGTCACGATGCTCTTCAATTTCCGCCATATACCGCCGGCGGAATTCGACCCAGCGGGCTGGGTCATGTCCGAACCATTTCCGAAGTTCGGTGCTTGGCGCGAGTTCCTTCAACCAGTGATCGATCGCCGCTTCGGACTTCTTGATCCCGCGCGGCCACAGCCGATCAACCAACACGCGGATGCCGTCGTCGGCGGTCGGGGTCTCGTATGCCCGTTTCAATTTCACTCTGTCGGGGATTTGTTTAGTCATCGACTTCGATCCTCGCTGTCCGTTGTTCTAAAGTATATAGGACGTGTGATCGCGACTGCGAGAGTAATATCAGCCCCAGAACCAAGATAAATAACTCCATTGATCAATTGATGGAGGTATTCACGTTGAGGAGAAGGACAATGAAGTTTTTCATCGATACAGCCGATACTGCTGAAATCAGCGAACTCGCCGCGGCGGGCTTTGTCGACGGAGTGACCACAAATCCTTCGCTGATCGCAAAGACCGGCCGACCGTTCAAGGATGTGATCAAGGAAATCTGCCAAATAATCGACGGCCCGGTTTCAGCGGAAGTTACGGCGAAAGACGTCGAAGGCATGATCGCCGAGGGAGAGCTCTTGGCGACCATTGCTGCCAACGTGGCCGTCAAGGTGCCATCTACGTGGGATGGATTCAGGGCTTGCCGGGCGCTCAGCACGCGCGGGCTGACGGTCAACGTTACCCTCTGCTTTTCAGCCAACCAAGCGCTGCTTGCAGCCAAAGCGGGCGCGACCTTCATTTCCCCATTCGTGGGAAGGCTCGATGATCTAGGGTTGAATGGCATGGAGGTCGTCCGAGAAATCCGTACAATTTACGACAACGACAAATCCTTGAAAACGGAAATTCTGGCGTCTTCAATTCGCACGGCTCTGCATGTGAAGGAGGCCGCGATGGCTGGCGCAGACATTGCGACCGTGCCGCCGGCGGTGCTTAGGAACCTCGCCAAACACCCGCTGACAGAAAAGGGTTTAGCATCCTTCCTCGCCGACTGGGATAGGACAGGGCAGGCGATCCTGTGATCGCTCAACATGGCATCGTTGACAAATTCAGCAACCATCGCAGCTGACGCAATCCCCGCGCGGAAGCTCGTCGGGTGTATTGATGAGGCAATCGCTGGAACGTCCACCATTGTGCTGTGGGGCTGCGAGGCAGCCGATCATGCCTGCTTTGGTCCCACGCTGCTCGATCTTCCAAAACGATATTTTCCGTCAATTGCGGCACCGTTTGCTACACAAAAATTGCACTAAACCGCTGATTAAAATCGTTTGCGCGGTGCCGAGTAAAGGGGAAAACTAGCGCATATCCCGCTTTGGAATCGCACTCTCCCCGCAACGCTTGCTCGTTCATGGACGGAAGTCAAATGACCTACAAGTCAATCGTACTCAATCTCAACATTGACGGTATGGTTGCCCCTGTCATTAGGCTCGGTGTCGAGCTGGCCCGGCGGTTCGATGCGGTCTTGATTGGATTTTCGGCTGCCGATGTTCCGCCGCCCATCGTGATGGAAGGAGGGACGACCTTCGAAGATGAAAGCATGACGCGCCAGCTACAGAATATCGAACGACGGATTGAGGACATTCGCGCGGAATTCAGAGGTCTTGCTGGCACAGCGGTTGAGACGGAATGGCGTGGTGCGGTAGGCAATCCGACCCGTTTGCTGATCAACGTGGCGTGTGCGGCCGATCTCATCGTCACCGCGTCGCCCGAGAGTGTCTTTTCTGGCAACGTTCATCGCTCCCCTGATCTAGGCAATCTCATCATTCAGTCAGGACGACCTGTATTCGTCGCCGCGGCCGATCAGAAAATTATCCGGCTCAACAAAGTCATTGTTGGGTGGAAGAATACGCGTGAAGCCAGGCGTGCTGTTGTCGACGCCATGCCATTTCTGCGACTAGCTCAGGAGGTTCGCATCATTACGATCAACGAAAAGGCCACTGATGCAATTTGGAACAGCCTGAACGATGTTGTCGCCTTCCTTTCCCGCCACGGCGTACAGGCGAAGGTGGAGATATTTCCGGAAAAATCTGATGGTGGAACGATCGTCGATGTGGCCGATGCAATGGATGCGGACCTGATCATATCCGGCGGCTACGGCCACAGCAGATTGAGGGAGTGGATTTTCGGTGGGGCCACCCGCTCGCTGCTCGAAAATGACCGGTTGAATCGGGTCATGTCGCATTGATCACTTGTGCCGCGGGCGCTCGACCGCGGGGGTCACGACTGAAAAGGATCTGAGTTCAGAGAGTTTCGGGGCTGCAAAATCGTTTTCCTCTGCCCGACAATCCGGGTGAGTACATTCCGCGCAGAGCGATGACGAAGCGGTTAGAGGTCGGGAATGGGGTGAGTTGGAGCACCAGGACTACCCACCGAGTTGATCGATAGAGTCATCATGACGCCGGGTGGTGAGGCGTAGCAGCGCCGCCCAATATGGCAGCAATCCGGTTGCGTAGATGAGGAGCCAGCTCCTCCTCGAACCAAGGGTTGCGGCGCAGCCAGACTGTACTGCGCCACGAGGGATGAGGCAGCGGGATCACTGCGGGACTATGAACGCGCCATGCGCGGACGGTCGCGGTCATCGAACGCCCCGAAGCGTGTTGCAACGCCCACCGTTGAGCGTAACCGCCGACCAGAAGCGTCAGTTCCACTTTCGGAAGACACGCCAGGAGTGACCGTCGCCAGAGCGCGGCGCAACGCGGCGGCGGCGGGTAGTCGCCGCCTTTCGGATTGGTCCCCGGGAAGCAAAAAGCCATAGGGGCCACGCAAATTCGCGGGTCTGTATAGAACGCATCGCGATCCAACCCAAGCCACTGGCGCAAGCGATCGCCCGAGGGATCATCGAATGGAAGACCGCTCTCATGCACCCGCCGTCCCGGTGCCTGGCCGCAGATCAAGAGACGCGTTTCAGTGGTTGCCTGAACCACCGGGCGTGGTTCGTGGCCGAATTCCGAAGCACACGCCCGACACGCACGGATTCTCGAAAGCAACGTGTCAAGTTGCGCCTCTTCCAACCCTGCGCGTGCTTCGCGGCTCCGCAGTTCGAATTTAGTTGCAGCAGTCTCCACCGTCGCTCCGGTCCTCTTGCGGCTCTACCCACTAATCGGTGCAGGTTGGCCAATGAAGAATTTAGGAACTCGGGCTGGAGTCGACCAGCTGCCACCAGCGCCGCGCGACCATTCGCCACGCCCGGGTTGCGTGCTTTAGCTTGGCGAAGCGACAAAAACCCCCGGTTAGTGGGGAGTCTTAGCGGCAAGATTAGTGTACTCAAATGCAAATTAATATCGTTTTTGTTGAGGGGTCGGATGCCATAAGCTCGGTCTAAGTACTTGAGCGAATGACGTCTTGTGCCGAAGCGCAGCCCACCGGATTCGCCCCCGTCCTGCTCGTCAAACTGTAGGCGCTTCCCGTCTGACTAAGTCGCACCGCACGATGGGGCTGGTTCGTGTGGCAGACCACTGACTGGCAGGCAGATTCCAGATCATGCTGAAGGCGGTTGTCAGGCCGACTTAGCTTTGCCTGGAGGGAAATCAAGGTTTAACAAGATGTCAGCGGCTTCCACATTTGCAAGACCGGTCTCGGATCCACGGCCCGTTGTTCTCATTACTGGCGGAACCGGGAACCTCGGTCGTTCGATCGCTCGAGCACTTCGTCCGGATTACCGCGTCGTTGCATTCGATCGGATGGCACATGATGCAGACATCCCCGTATTTGAATTCGACATTAGATCTGACGCTTCCGTCGAGCTCGCCCTTGATAGATTCCGCGATATGTTCGGCGGGCGCATCGCCAGCGTCATCCATCTCATCGCTTTCTTTGACTTTTCGGGCGAAGACGACCCGCGTTACCAATCCGTCAACGTGGAAGGCACTCGTCGCCTTCTGAGCTCGTTGCAACGCTTCGATGTTGGGCAGTTCGTTTATGCAAGCACCATGCTCGTGCACGCTCCGCGCAGCCCCGGAGAGCGCATTGACGAGCGCCAGCCGATTGATCCGCGCTGGGCATACCCGAAATCAAAAGCCGCGGCCGAAGAAGTGGTCCGCGCCGAGCACGGAAAAATCCCCTACGTCATTCTGCGGCTGGCAGGTGTTTACGATGAACGCACTATGGTGCCGACGATGGCCAACCAAATTGCACGAATTTACGAGCGGGAATTCCAGAGCTATTTCTATTCCGGCAGCACCCTTGTTGGCCAATCAATGCTCCATCGCGAAGATATGGTCGACGCCTTCCGGCGCGCCGTCGAGCGCCGCGCAGAGTTGCCGCTGGAAACTGCGGTCCTGATCGGGGAGCCAGATGCGATTGGCTACGATGCTCTCCAGGACAAACTTGGTTATCACCTTCATGGCAAAGACGATTGGCCAACACTGCGCCTGCCAAAGTTCTTAGCCGCCGCGGGCGCGTGGATGCAGGGTAGGCTGGAGCCACTGATACCGGATGTCATCGATCAGGGTGAGGAACCATTCATCAAGCCGTTCATGGTTGGCATGGCCGATGACCACTACGCGCTCGACATTAGGCGCGCGCGCGACCTGCTTGGATGGGAGCCGCGACATCGGTTGACTGACGAACTGCCCCGGCTCATCGCCACGCTCAAGGCTGACCCAGCCGACTGGTATGACGCCAATCGCGTTGCACCTCCGGCGTGGTTCGGCGAGGCCGCGGGTGCCGGAAAAAACGCTGAACTTTTGAGGGTTCAGCGCAAAGCACAGATCAAAGCCGAACATGGCGCAAGCCGCTGGGCGCATTTCGTCAATATCGGCCTCGGCACCTGGCTTCTCACGCAGCCGCCGCTGATAGACGTGTCCGAGCCGCTTCTGCGCAGAAGCGAAATGGCACTCGGCGTCGCGCTCATCGTCTGCGCCGTGCTGGCGTTGTCTTGGCGCGCGCTGTGGGCGCGCTGGCTCTGCGCCGGCATCGGCGCTGTGGTCATGGCTGTACCGTTCCTGTTCTCGACGACGAACGCCACAGCGTATCTATCCGACACGCTCGTTGGGGCGCTGATCTTCGGCTTTGCGGTCTGCACCAAACCCGAGCCCGGTCCTTCGGCGGTGGCCGCGCTGACCGGTCCGGCCGTCCCCTCCGGGTGGAGCTACAACCCGTCCGCCTGGACCCAGCGCGTGCCCATCATCGTGCTGGCCCTGATTGGCCTCTATGTTTCGCGATATCTCGCCGGTTACCAGCTTGGTTATATCCCGGAGGTATGGGACCCATTTTTTGCTGGCTCGCCCTCTGATCCGCAAAACGGCACCGAGAAGATTATCACTTCCTCAGTTTCGAAAGCCTGGCCGGTCTCCGACGCAGCCGTCGGCGGTTACGCCTATCTGCTTGAGATTCTCACCGGCATCGTCGGCTCGCGCATGCGCTGGCGTACGATGCCGTGGCTGGTCGTGCTGTTCGGCCTGATGATCGCACCGCTCGGTATCACTTCGATCGTGTTCGTTATCATTCAGCCGGTCGTCATCGGCACGTGGAGCACCATCGCTCTGATCGGGGCGGCGGCAGTCCTTGTGCAGATTCCCTATTCGCTCGACGAACTGCTGGCGACGCTGCAATTCATGCGTCGCCGGATCAAAGCAGGCCGGAACTGGCTGCGCGTGCTCCTTTTTGGCGACACCGACGAGGTGCCGGAGAGCGGGGCGGATCAACCCTTCCAAGACGAGTTCGACCGCTCGCCGGGTGCCGTGTTGAAGAGTATGATTGGGGGCGGTGTCAGTCTCCCGTGGGGTCTGGCTCTTTCTGCGTTGATCGGCCTATTCTTGCTTTTCACACGCCTCACGCTCGGTGCCGAAGGGAACATGGCGAATGCGGACCATGTGATCGGCGCGCTTGTTCTGACCGTAATTTCAATCGCCGCCGCGGAAGTGGCGCGGCCGGCTCGGTACCTGAACGTGCTTCTAGGGTGCGCACTATTCGTCACGCCGTTCGTCTTTGAAGCGAGCCTTGTTGGGACACTCGCGAGCATCGCGGCCGGGTCCGCCTTGATCTTGCTCAGTGTGCGTCGAACTCCAATAAGGGAGCGTTACGGGAATTGGAATCCCTATTGAGTGGGGCCATGCTTAGGAGTCGCCGCGTAATTCTCTGGATTGCCAATTAAGATGCCACTCAGTCGGCGCTACGCGGAGCGAGTTGTTGTCACCGTTGTTCTGCCTCACGTTGTCCGGCCCTGCATTGGAGGTTCTCACGACCAGGAAGCCTCCCCTGAGGCGCACCAGCACTGACCGGACGAGGTTAATGCGCAGATCGTTTTGGAAAGTCTCAGAGTCGGTGCGTTGGTGAATGAGGTCGCGGAGCAAAATTGCAGTTGCGGCAGGCGGTGACTGTCCAGCCAGGACAGAATGTCATCGAGGTGGTGGCCTATGACAAGCTGAACCACGTTTTCTCCGAACCTGCGACGCTGCACGTCAACTCGACCACGCAACCGAGTTCGCAGTCTCCGCGTTTGTTCGTCCTAAGCATCGGCATCAACAACTACTGGGACAGCCGGCTGCGGCTCAACTTCGCGGCAACGGACGCATCGGACGTGGCTAATGGCTTCCAGGCCGGAGCGAAGGATTTGTTTGATAAGACCGAGATTGATGTGCTGCTCGATGAAAAAGCGACCAAGGCGGGCCTGGATGGCGTTCGCCAAGATCGCAAGCGCAATCGGCGACACCGACGTATTCGTGTAGTACGTCGCCGGCCATGGAAAGACCGTCGAGGGCCGCTACTATTTCATTCCTAACGACATAAAATACACCGGGCCGTCATCGATCGTGGAGTAGGGGGTCAACAGGACGACTGGCCGCAGTGGCTGGCCCGCCTCCCGGTTCGAAAGACGCTACTGCTTTTCGATACCTGTGAAAGGTGTACACTGGCGGTGGATCAGATAACGCGTGGCTTGGCCAGGCTGGCTGCCGTCGATCGCTTGGCCAAGGCCACTGGGCGATCCGTCCTCGCCGCTCCAAGCGACGACCAGCCACCCTGGAGGGATTTTCGGGTCATGGCATATTCACCTACAGCCTCCTGGAGGCAATGTCCTCTGCCGATCCCAGCCATTGCGGGCTAATCCAGGTGGCCGCGCTAGCGTCGTATGTCGTTAATCGCGTGCCCGACCTTGCCTTCGGAAAATTCGGCATGCGCCAAACCCCAGAAATGAACCTCGTCGGGCAAGACTTTGCCGTCGCGAAGCCGGTCTCGGTTCTCACCAGTTCCGACAAGGACTTCGTGCCGATCCAGCCAACCCATGTGCTGTTAAAAACAACGGCAATCCTCGACGACAAGGGAGCGGCGAAAGGCGATACACCCCTTCTTTCCGGGACGACCCTCCGGGTTCTCTCGGAAAAGGACGACTTCGTTGAGGTGGCGAGAGCGGGCCGGAGGCTAGGGTTCCTGCACAAGGACGACCTTGCACCTCTTCAGTAGTTTGACCGATCATCATTAAATATCGGAACACGGCACCGTCACCTATCCCCGTTGAAGCCGCCGGCTATGTTAGCCGCCACGATGCACTTGTCTATCGGGTGCCTTATCGAAGCCAACCGCCCTTTACTTCCAATCACTCATATGCGGCTTTCAAAGCTTGAATGCCGATAACAATCATTATCGGTAGTCAGAAAATCACCGTTCCAGATCGGCAATTAGAGCCTCGATTTTCGGCCGAAGATCGTGATCCACAGAATTGTGCAGCATCGCATTTGTCAGGTAGTTCAGCACGTCTTGCCGACGCTCAGCAGGAATGTCCGACATGGACTTGTCCGCTAGATCGCGGTTGAGGTTCGCGGCGTCGTCGGAGGTAAACTGCCCGCCGTCACCAAGAGCGAGGAAATCCAGCATCTTCATATGAGCGTCCCTTAATTTTCGTAGCCGTTTGTATAGCTATCCAGCACTTTGCCGTCATGGATCAGATCGAGTTTCACTCGTGTTCGATCCGGGCCGGGTGAGTAGGATTTCGATGTGTCGCGCATTGTGTGCTTTACTCGCACTTCCAGTGGGCCGAATGGCGCAACATAGTCCTCATCAATAGACATACCGCTATGTTTGCCGCCGTCCTCCAAGACGAGGCCCGCCGCGCTTACCGCAGCTTGCCACGCGCTATCGCTCTTGTCCGTCGCCGATGCGTCGATAGCGTTCTTGATCGATGTGATGGCCTCAAGCAATTTCATGTCGCCTCCCGCGAGTTTCCAGTTTCCGCACAGGTAAGTAGAGGGCGGCACTTTGCCTAGTCAGGGGCCGTTAAAACTTCACCTCGCCCGCAAAGACGGATCGGCGGATGTCGGCCGCCCGCGATTTGACGAGATCGATCGCCTCGTCAATCGATAGTCGCTTTCCGCTCAGTTCGGACTCGAGGGGCAAGTTGGCGTCTCCACCAGGAGCGCGGAACTCGCAGAACTTGATGCCCAACTTCTGCATACGGCGAAGGTTGTGCAGCTGGTTGGCCTTTGACCACTCTGTGTGCAGAGCCAACTCCAAAGCCTCGACAGCCTCATCAACCTTGCCGACTGTTATCGCCTCGAAGAAGCGCGTCCCAATTTTCCGTCGGGCGTTTAAGCCTTGCGCCTTGAGAGCGTCGGGGGTCATCAATGCCCCGGCTCGTGTGATCTCTTGGACTGGACCTTTGAAATTCATACCGTCGTTCATTCGAGCAAAGGCTATGTCGGTAATCCATTCGATGTCGCTGGGCTTGAACCGTTCTGTTCTCGCGATGGCTTTGTTTAACGCGTCCCGCGTAGGATAAAGGTCGGCGAATTCCGGCCCGCTGGTATCGATCGACAATGAGGCCGCGATTGCCTTGATGTCATCACCTTGTGGAAGCTTGAAAATCTTCGAAAACCAGCTCATCCATCCTCCCGACTGCCACCGAGCATTCCGATATCATTTTCACGACAAGGATCGCGTCGCTAGCCCTCCTTTAACGAGCCGAGCGCCGACGATCTATGATCTGCTCGATCAAGCGCGGTTGTGGCGACCGTCCGAACCGATTTTCGATAAACCGGGTCTGGATCTCGTCGACCGCGTATACGAACCGCACCGCGCCCTCCACGACCTGCCGATTGCATTCCTTTACGAGGCCCGTCTGATTGGCGCGCAGCAGGCCGTTTAGAAAGCGGGTGTCGTTCGAGGCTATGAATAGCAGGCGCGGCCCGATAGGCAGCGCTATGTGGCCTTGCTCGCCCTTGAGGCTATTCGAGCGGATGACGGGTCGATCCGATGTTAACAGCGGTGGGGCGGACACGGGCGTCTCAAGAACCCGCCAATGCATGTTGTTGATGTTCGTCCCAACGCTGTCATGTTCAAGAAGCGAATTGAGAATCTCGATCATGTATTTCTCTTTGACAGCGAGGGGCTGGCTATCGAGAAAGTCCGAGAACGTCGGAGGATCACCAGGCGTCCGCTTTGCTTGATATCGCGCTTCGGCGTCCGCATCAGTGCGGGCGAAGTCGTCATGCCACCACTCCCGGAATGCGTCGATGTCCTCAGGGCAACGCAGAAGCAGAGACATCATGAACCGTGTCCATGCCGTGCGGCTCTTGGCGGTCCACGCAGCATTGTGGCCGTGGCGATACAGCATTTCGAGCGCGTCGGCCGCCATCGTGTCGATGGGCTTGAAATAATTCTCTTCGAACTGCTGCGCTAACTCAGGCTCGACACCTTGCATTTCATACAGCCGCTCCCTGTAACCCGTGCGTTCGGGCATTTTCGGCTTGGCGACGATCTTGCCGCCGTGAACCTTCGCGAACTCGGTTACCTTGCCCAACGTGCCTGCCCAACGGCTCAGGTAGAAGGCCGGGATGTAGTGATGTTTGGTCGGCGGGTTGTCTGATTTCATATGGCCGATATATCAGATCGCTCGCGGCTAGAACCAGTCGGGACCGTCATCCGCGAGTACTACCAGCCCCGTCTCGTGCGCCGCATCGATGAAGGCCCGAGCTTCTTCGGCTGTATCGTCCTCACTGCCACGTAGGATGGCCTCTCAGACCCAGGGCGGTCATGTAGGTCTCGCCGTCGGTAGGGGCCGGCCATTGTGTCATCAGGCAGTTCGCGAGATCGAGAACCGAGGACAGCTCGTCGAAGCTGCCCCATTGGATTTGGACGGGGATGATCTCCACGCCTACGCAGTGCCTGTTATGGCTTCAAACCCGATGGAGTAGGGCAGGCGGCCGATTTATGCTCACATGCGCTGAGATAGGATGCTGCGCATCAAACCAAACGCAATCGGCCCTCTGGCTTTCCCACTGATCGTGGAGCTGCACTCAATCCAGATAGTGGATTTCGGTTTGATCCGGCTCTTCCGCTTTCAGGCCATCCAGCCCGCATGCTTTTCTCGCAGGAGGGTCTATTCCCGGAATAGCGCCCCGCGCTCACTTCCTTAGGTTTTCCTCATTCTTCCAACCCAACCAGATTTTCCCGTCCTTGTCGCCATTCCATGGATCACCGAACGCTTTCGAAGCGGGAATGTCGTCTTCCCGCTTCAGTGCTTTCTTGATGGCATGGCGTTCCTGATGGTGAGCCAGTTTCTTGCTTGGCTTATCGCTATCTGCGCAGACCCCTATGTAGGGCAACTTTTTCCTCGATCTCGCCATACTGCCTCTTTCTCGTTGTTCTCAAAACGCGTGTTTCTCGAACAGATTCCGGCCATTTTCGTCGTAGGTATAAATATTGTTGCCGCGCCTTATGCTGACAGTCGACCCTGTAAAACCAACCAGGCCATCCTTCGGTCCGGTCCCAGCCGGGATTTGGCAGACATTCCGGCCGCGCTCATCATAAACATGGACGTAGTCACGTTTCTGAAAAGCGGATGCGATCGCCATCAACGACCCCTCGTTTTCTTGAAACCACGCAAGAAGCCTGTCCTAGAGTCTCCGATATCTCTCAAGTTCAGGGTTCCAAGCTCTGCAATTATTTCTTCGCGTCGCTTTTTCCAGCGCCCCTCTTTCTGATCGTCATCAAAGCCAAAAACAAAAAGGGCGGGGTCCGTTATAAGGCTCAGCGCCGTCTTGCCCTCACCAAGGCCACGAAAGGTTTCTTCGACCTCGGCCGAAACATTCGCCGCCCCCAATTCCCTTTTGAGGCGTAAAAGATCGGAATTGAACCGACAGACATTACGATAGGGTTCAATCAGGCTACCCTCTCTGGCTTGAAGTTGTCTTCGGTAACCTTTCAGCTGGCTCAGTATGTTGACGCTGAAGAGTTCCGAATTGCTGAAGTGCTTTGCCTCCCAGAATTCGAGTGCGAAACCGTCCCCGCTAGGCAGCAGCCTCACAACGTCGATGCGATCCTGCTTCCTGCTGTCGATTTCCGTCTCCGCATGTTCTGGAGCAACGTCGCTTGGAAGGCTATGGAATGCCACTTCTACGTCTATCACCCAAGGGTCTCCGTAGATTGCGTTGTAGACCCCCCGTCCTTCATCGCCGATATAAGCCTGTGCTGCAGATTTCATCTGCTTCAGCGAGGCCTGCTTTGCGTAGTCAGCTTGGAGATGGGTCTTGTTGTATTGAAAAGCGCCCTCCCGCAGCTTGATATAGTCAGCGTTTACGATCAGGTACTTAACGTGTGTCTTCGGGAGCACTTTCCCGTTTGCAAAGCCAATGCGGTAAAGAGCGCGGCCAAAGTAATATACGTCGATGGCTTCGTCCCGGAGAGCAAAGATCATCTCCTTGTCCATGAGCGCGTCCCAAAGCCAAGCCCCTCCTGGGCTTCGTGCCGTACCCTCAAAAAGTCTCATGTTTTCTGGGCTGATATAACGCCTAAATTGTGCTGTCTGCACTGAAAGCTCATACATAAAACCATTCTCCATCGACGACACGGGCCACGTTCCCAAAAAGCCCCTCAAATTGATCCGGTTGAAAGGTGTGGATTGGCACCAGCTTTTTGGCCTGCATCGCCTCGGCGAACCGTTGAAGGTCGTGTGGGTCAGCATGGCCTGAAGTGTGAATTATCTCGAAGCCAACCGAAGCGGCTCTGCAGGCGTCCTGAAATTTGATCCCGGCTTCCTCCTTGAGATAGCCGTCCCATTGAGACCAGATTGCCGAGGCACCCATTAGCGCTCCGGCTTGGGCTAAGTCCCGTAGCATCCATGGTCTCATCAGCATTGCGCTTTTGGCAGCCTCTTCAGGCAGCGCTTCCGGGAAGACCCGGCGGCCTTTGTACGCATCCACCAGAGCAGCGATATTCCTCTCCTTTAGGAATCGCCGCTGGGCCTGCGGAATGTAGACCTTCACGTCCGGCCACTCGTCCGTCGGCTTGGGAATTGATTTCGTGTCGGTGGCCTTTAGAACTTCCGCAGCGTAGGCATCGACCAACAACCGGCGTCCCGATCGCTTAGCGGCTCGGTAGACGCTAACGACGCGGTCGATATTTTGGGCGGAGCAAGCAACGAGAACGATCCCGGCAGTCCGCCTCATCGTTTCGAGCAATCGATTCTCGATCTCGTTTTCGGTCTCGAAGCGTTGAGACGTGGACAGGCGGCCAAGGCTCGAGCCTTCCATCAACAGGAGGTCTACGTCCGCTGGTGGTGAGGCAAGGAACCGCTCGAACAGGGCTGCCTTCCGACCATGACCGCGGATGTCGCCCGAGTAATATATGCGCCTGCCGCCCGCCTCGATTAGGAACCCATAGGCATCGAATCCCGAGTGGTCCATAAGATGCGGCGTTATCCAGAATGGCCCAAGCTCGAAGGCCTTCTGGTCCTCGTAGACCATGGCAGAGTCCGGCGCATAGCCGCCTGGCATGAAGGGAGCAGCCGCTGTCATGATGGACAACGTCTTGCGTCCCAGATGAACATTGATCCCCCCGGGCAATTTGGGCAGCAACCCCCAGTGATCACGATGCCCGTGGCTCAACAAAACCCCAAGCAGCGAGCCATCGGCGGAATGGATGGCCGGAATGTGGGGAAGCTCAGTTGCTTCCAACTCCGCATTCAACGGCAACCCGAGATCGACGACGATCCGCTTTCCGTCGTACTCTAGTTCAACGCAGCTACCGCCGATCTCCCGGGTCCCTCGATGAATGCAGATTTGCAACTGTCCGGTCATGCATTTCCTTTTCGGAAGACAGTGGGTAGGCGATTGGTTTTGTGGTGTGGGTCTTTCAACAACATCACGTTGTCGCCGAGGTGCCAACGATCGATGATGACGGCTTGGAGGTTGAGGGCGAAAATGTGGGCATCGGCCAAAAGAAGGAACGCATTATCTTCCTCCCGCCAGTTCACCCGCCCTCTAGGAAAATACTCATAGTCGAAACGCGCGATGCTGCGGTCGGCAGCAGCGACCTTCGACCACGCGTCCACATGACCTTCCTCAATCGTCTTGAAGCCGCCGATCGACGCTACTTTACCTACATCATGAGCGAGGCTCACTAGCCGAAGGTTTCCCCTGCTTTCAACGAACCAGAAGATGCCTAATCGAGGTGCCTGCGAGGTGGTGGCGTTTTTCATGGCAATAAATACGTGGAAGGGGTGCGATCTTGTTACACCTAAATCCAAATTAGTAGCTGTGTAACATATTTGCCACTGGTCAACATGTTTGCAAATGTCAATTTTTCGTTTTGGTTCAATGACTTATTGCTTCCCTCATCAGGGCACGAGCCTCTTAATTATTCTTTTGAGGCGATAGGGTGCGATTGCCGCTCGAAAGGATTCTCCTCGTCGTGGTCATAAGAGAGGTAATTGGATGTTTAAGGCTTGGGTCGGTACTCGGTATGCACACGGGACTAATGTCATCGGTGGCGCGCGATTACTTATTCTTGGGGAGGCACATTACGAAGCCACGGCGGAGATTGGGGCGGAAAGGCCCGAGTTAACGCGGGAGATTGTCGAGGCTTACGTCGACGGACGACTTCGGTCGAACGCGACATTCTTTCGACGGGTAGAGCGGCTCGTTGCGGGTAGGCTCGAACGCGGTCTCACCGCCAAGGAGTCGAAGCAGTTCTGGCACTCCGTCGTATTCTACAACTACATCCCGGTTACATGAAGGCGGGAATACGGGTGGCGAACTTGATGAGCTTTTCCTGCACGAGCTTGCGCTTGGATTTGTATTCCTTCTCCTCGTCGCTTAGCTCTTTCTTCTCTTTCGCGGTCAGCTCGTCTTCCCGGGCTTTCTGCTTGAGTTCTTTTACCTTATCGCTCTTGTTGATGATGGTTTCGATGATGTTGTCGCCGATTGCCCGCCACCCCTCAATACGCTCGACGGCGGCCATCGCATCGGGATCGTTGAAAACGCGGGCGAGCGTGGCGTTGTCCACGTTGACGAGCAGCGCCGATTCCCATTTTCGGGCGAGCAACGTCGCCGAGGTTCCTGCCATCGCAATATCCAGGATACCGCCTACGTCGATCTGCGTCATGTTCGCGCCGTCGTAGGCGAGCACGGGCAGGAACGAAACAAGGTCTCGCACAAGAGGGCGATCACTGCGCGTTTCATCGCGACCGGCCGAATAACGTGTGAAAAAGAGCGGCCCACATTGGATAGACACCGTTAGAGAATGCGCGGCAGCTGGTCCCATTGATGGAAAGGCGGCGGCGACGGCAAATGCCACTCGAGCGTCGTTGCCCCTTCGCCCCATGGATTCGCCCCTGCCTGACGTTTTCGACTGAAAGCCTCCGCGACCGTGATAAAGAAGATAATAAGCCCGACCGTCGAAATATACGACCCGATCGAAGACACGAAATTCCAACCCTCGAACGCGTCGGGATAGTCGGCATAGCGTCGCGGCATGCCAGCCAAACCGAGAAAATGCTGAGGGAAGAAGGCGAGGTTGACGCCTATCAATGTCAGCCAAAAATGCAGCTTGCTGAGCGTTTCGCTATACATGTAACCCGTCATCTTCGGGAACCAGTAATAAAAGCCGGCGAAAATGGCGAAGACGGCACCCAGCGACAGCACATAGTGAAAGTGAGCGACCACGAAGTAAGTGTCGTGAAACATGCGATCGATGCCGGGGCTGGCAACCATGATCCCGGTGACGCCTCCGATCGTAAAGAGCAGAACAAAGCCGAGAGCCCAGAGCATGGGTGTCTTGAAATCGATCGATCCGCCCCACATGGTTGCGAGCCATGAAAACACCTTAACGCCAGTCGGAACAGCGATGACCATCGAGGCGAAGGCGAAATAGCGCTGGGTGTCCACAGATAGACCAGACGTATACATATGATGGGCCCAGACGATAAAGCCGATCGCGCCAATCGCCACCATTGCATAGGCCATGCCGAGATACCCGAAGATCGGCTTCCTGGCGAACGTCGAGATGACATGGCTGATGATCCCGAAACCAGGCAGTATCATGATGTAAACCTCGGGATGACCGAAGAACCAGAACAGATGTTGGTAGAGGATCGGATCTCCGCCGCCGGACGGCGAGAAGAAGGTCGTCCCGAAATTGCGGTCGGTCAGAAGCATTGTGATCGCACCTGCCAGCACCGGCAGGGATATAAGAAGCATGAAGGCCGTCACCAGCATCGACCAGGCGAACAACGGCATCTTGTGCAGCGTCATGCCAGGCGCACGCATATTGAGGATGGTCGTGATGAAGTTAATCGCGCCGAGAATCGAGGAGGCTCCTGAAAGGTGGATCGACAGGATGACGAGATCGACCGCAGGCCCGGGCTGGCCGTCCGTCGAATAGGGTGGATAAAGCGTCCAGCCGCCGCCATGGCCGAACGTGCCGGGCGCTCCTGGAACGAATATTGAGGTGATGAAAAGGATAAGCGACGCCACTAGCAGCCAAAACGAGACATTGTTCAAGCGTGGAAAAGCCATGTCTGGCGCGCCGATCATGATTGGCACCATCCAATTGCCGAAACCACCGATAAGCGCCGGCATCAGGACGAAAAAGATCATGACCAGCCCGTGGGCGCTGACGACAACGTTGTAGACACCCGGATCGTCAAATATCTGCAGGCCCGGTTTCTGAAGCTCCATGCGGATCAACACCGAAAGTGCGGTACCGAGAACGCCGGCCATGATCGAAAATAAGAGGTAGAGCGTCCCGATATCCTTGTGGTTGGTCGAGAAAAACCACCTAACGAGAAACCGGGGCTTGTGACGATCCAAGACTGGCGCTGGGTTAGACATAATTTGCTTCCTGCTTTTCGTGACGGCACGCCCGCCGACGCCACGATCGAGGACGTTTCCAGTCCGCAATGTGCGTCTTTGGATAGATGTTCTACCGCGGGCGGAGCAGACTCGGACGTTTACCGTTGTTAGACAAATCAACGTCTTCCTGATCGGACACAACTCGCTCTCGAGCACAGTTGATATCGGACACTTGAGCTTGGCAGCTCAAAAACTAGAAAGCAAACGCGATTAAATGCAGAATAAATACAGTATTATTGCATTGAAATGGAGCGCACCAGTCGGTCTTCGCTGCGGTACTTCTACCTTGTCATACCGTTGTAAACTTCAGAAATATTGCATTGAACCAATAATCAAATTCATTTGTCACATACATCCAGGTCGCCATATAGTCGGTGCCACCAGAGCGGCTGTGCATCTCGATCCTGCACACATGTTTAAAAACCTAATAGCAGCCGCCTCGATCGGCACCAGCGGGATCCGATGCATCGGACGAAGAAAGGCGACTATCATGAACGACAGCAAATTGAGACAGGACATCATCGACGAGCTCGACTTCGAACCGAGCGTTGATGCGGCGAACATCGGCGTAGCCGTGGAGAACGGCATCGTCATACTGACCGGGCATGTTGCCACATACCTTCAGAAAACCAGGGTTGAAGACGTCGTACGTCGCGTGAAGGGCGTTACGGGTATTGCCCAGGAGGTTGAAGTTCGACCGTTCGGCACCAATAAAACCGCGGACGACGAAATCGTGAAACGAGCGCTGGACCTGATTAAATGGAACACCGCCATTCCCGTGGATGTTGTCCAGGTTAAGGTCCAGAACGGCCGGGTCACTCTCACCGGTGACGTGGAGTGGCAATATCAGAAGAACGCGGCGTCTGACGCCATCAAGGGCCTGGCGGGGATATCCGGTGTCGCGAACAATATTACCGTCAAGCCGCATGCCTCGGCCTTCGATGTCAAGAAGCGCATTGAAAATGCCCTAAAGCGCAATGCCGAAGTTGAGGCAGCCGCGATCAAGGTAAATGTGCTGGACGGCAAGGTCACGCTTGAGGGTCGTGTCAACCTCTGGTCGGAACGCAATGCAGCCGAACATGCGGCATGGTCAGCACCGGGTGTGAATCTAGTGGTAGATCGGATCACAGTAGCCTGAGCCAAACTGGATGCAAAAGGGGAGCGGATCCGTCCGCTTCTCTTTCCTCTTCCGTCCTGGGTCGGATTTTGATTGGAGGCGCATACTTTGGCTTCTTCTGTATCACCGACGTAGCATCCTCATCGGACGGATATCTGCTATAGCGTCACGCCATCCATCCCCCAGGTTGCCGGTCGCGCCAGAGATGATGATGAGCCGCGTGCCGCAGGTCAAACTAGAGGGCAGCACAATGCTGCTATAAGCCTCTGTCTCCAGCGAAGACGACAACGTTTGATGTCGCGTGCCGCAGCATTTTTTAGCTCCTATCTCTGTCATCCTCTACGTGGGTAACGTCCGATCGGCCATCGCCCGCTCAAACTCAAGTTCGGCGCGAACTCCAGCCAAATCCCGATGAATAAAGGCGGCCGCCACCTTCTCGCCGCCGCGTCGATACGTGACCGTGCAGTCATTTTCTGCCAGGTTCCCGTCGATCTCCGTCTCGTCCCATCCTTCAGCATGACCGACGTAGGCTAGACTGAGATCGTACTGTTCTGTCCAAAAGAACGGTACGCAATCAAATCGCTCGCGTTTACCGAGCATGTTGCGGGCAGCGGTCTGACCCTGGCGCTCGGCAACCACCCAATGTTCGACTCGAAAGTTCTCGCCAGTAAGTCGGTCGGGCCATCGGGCGATGTCGCCGGCGGCGAAAATCCTCGGTATACTGGTCTCCAGGTAGGTATCGACCGTTACTCCGCGATCGAGCTTCAACCCGGCCTGCCGAGCCAATGTCAGGCTCGGGCGCACTCCAATTCCTGCGACGACAAAGTCGGCTTGGAGAACCTCGCCATTCTTCAGCATGACGCCATTCGCGCCGATCGCGGCTGCCGTAGTGCCGAGGTGGAAGGTTACGCCACGGCTTTCATGAAGCGCTTGGATGTGCCGGCCGAGGTCGTCCCCGAGAACCCGTTGCATGGGGATTGCTCCGGGCCCGACGACATGCACTTCGACACCCCGAGCGCGGAGGGAAGCGGTGACTTCGAGACCAATAAAGCCAGCGCCGAGCACCACGGCCCGACGGGACTCCACTGCCTCCGCGGACAGTGCGTGGGCGTCCGCAAGCGTTCGTAAATGGTGGACAGGAGGGCGGCCGTCACCGGCGTTTAGCCGCACCGGATCTGCCCCTGTGGCCAGCAGGAGGGCGTCGTAGGCATGTCGCGTCCCGTCTTTGAGTTCGACGTGCCGCGCCTTTGTGTCTATTACGCTCACTTGCGCCCGCAGCTTGAGATCGATGTCCTGAGCCTGGTAGAATTCAGGTGAGCGCAACGGGTTCGAACTTTCGGTCGCAGTCCCCGAGAGATAGCCCTTCGATAGATTTGGTCGGTCATAAGGACCTGCCTCATCGGCGCTCAGCATTGTCACACGCCCGTCGTAGCCCTCATTCCGCAGGGTTTCGGCGGCCGCCTGGCCGGCAGCGCCGCCGCCGACGATCACGATTGACCGTGGCAGACCGTCACGGGTTGGAAGCGATCGGCGCGCTACCGGCCCGCGTCGCGCCCGAACCATTATGTGGCCATCGGTCTGCTCGACGTCATAACACGGGATTGATGAAAAAGCTGGTGCGCGGAGCGCCTCCCCGGTGCGAAGACTGAAGCAGGCATGATGCCAAGGGCAACGAACTGTATCCTCCACCATGAGTCCGCCATCCAACGGCGCGCCGTAGTGAGTGCACACCGATCCCACGGCGAATATTTCCTCGCCCCGGCGCGCAAGCAACACATGCTCGTCGCCGACACGGCCGGCGAGCATGCTGCCGTCGGCAAGTTGGCTCATCGGGATGCCAATGCCGAAGTCAAGCTTTTGGGAATCAGTTGTGTTGGAGCTCATAACAGGCCTCTCACTGGGCATAGCTACACCGGCTGCAGTGCGCGATAAATCGCGGCGTCGAGTTGATGCGCTCGTCCTTTCGAATTCGCAGCCCCTTCCTAAGAGAGAAACCGCCAGTGGTGACGCCTTTCTCTCGTCATAGCTCCCGGCACCCGAGGCATGCAGAGAGTGCGGGAGCGCGCCGCGATGTCCCATTGGCTGAGGCAGCTAATTTCTCGAAGCGTAATGCAACCGAATCTATGTGACAAATGAAATGTATTGACCTTTGAGTGCAATTATTCTGCTCTAAAACTATCGAACTCGATGTACCTCTTCGGTAAGATTCGCGACTGAAGCTTCGAGAAACCAATTTGTCCCTGACCCGCAGCGAGCATGTCCTTCGATCCGGTCCGCTCGCACTAGAAAAGCTCCCCTGGATTGGCTAACCGGGCTTCAACGTTCCCGAATAAACTGGCGCTCGCATGTCTTGTTCTGCACTGATCGAGCACTCATGGCACTCGGTCAGGTGCAACTATCCCGCCTTCATTCTCCAATATGGCGATACGTTTAGCATCAGATCTCGTAAATTTCAGACGCACACCGATGCCGCGGCCGTTGTCAGAAATGAAGACCGCGCCGGCCTGTTCCAACGCCGCTTGCAAGGCAGACACTTCGTCAACCGTGGGTTCCGTGAGTTTACTCTCAAAACGCAAGATGTTCTCGATGCTAACACCTGCCGATATTGCGAGGCGTTCGCGCGAGAAGTCGATTAATGCGCGCGCCGCCCGACATTGCGAACCGTTGATCATAATTCACCTTCCTCTGCAAAGCATGGGCGCAACTTTCGCCCGCGCTGATGTTTAGCGCGAGCTCGTGACCACATGGTTGCTTCAACTTCCAATCGTCGGTTTGTGCTGCCGACCACATCGTGTTTTCCGGCAAATCGCCGGCCGACCGCCAGCCCGAGAAGGGCCGTGCGAATTGGTGCGGCGAATGGACACTTTTCCTCTGGAAATATCGTCGTCCTTCGGAAAAGCAAGTTCTACTGTCGATCCAATGCCCCACGTTTTTCCGGTGCCAAGACGTCGGCCATCCCTGCGCGTTTGGAGCAACAGACCGCGCAAGTCGCGGGCAATCTACGACGGCAGGTCACCCCTGATCGGTCATGCCGACGGCGATTAGTCGCATTCGTGGGGTGTGACGTGTTTCTTTATTTCATCACGCATCCTTTCTCGTTCACCTTAGGGACACCGATATGCCGGCTCGCTCTGGGACTGGCCAGTCGAACGCTCGAGGATCGCCATCTAGGATGGTTATCACTTCGTCAGCGGATTGTGCCAATCGCAGCCCCTCGCGGATCCGAGGTGCCCTAAGCATCCGGCACAGTTGTGCGAGCGCCGGCAGGAAGGTGGCAGCGGCAGAGCGCGGCCAAAGCAGGGTGAAAACAAGGTCGACGGGATCGCCGTCGGCGCTGCCGAAATCAATAGGAACGGCTAATCGGGTGAACGACGCAGCAGGCTTTGAAATCGAACCGAGCAGAGAATGCGGGACAGCGATACCACGGCCAATACCCGTCGCTCCGCTACCTTCGCGCTCCCAAAGGCCACGGAGAACAGCCTGATCATCAGCCTCGATCCTCTGCGCAATCTTAAACGCGATTTTGGATAGAGCCGAATGCTTCCCCTTCGTGACAACGTCAAGGAAGATGTCTTTCTCTGACAGGTTTTTGAATATCATCGTGGTTGCCTCTAAGCCGAGCCGCGCACATGCGAACGAAGCGCGTTTGGCACTCCGTCTGCAGCGGGGTCACATTGGATTGGGATGCTGGCGGACCCGGACGCGATGCCAGTGAATTCGCGCCCGGGCTAGAGGCCTGCTTTAAGGTGTCGTGGTTCTCGAAGGTCCAAGAAGATATTCATAGCTCTAAAGATGGGGGCGGTTTTTCTGAAATCAAGATAACCGAAGAAACACTGAATCTCAGTTGAGTTTGCAATCGAACGAACTGTCTACTTCCGATTGGGGGCGGCCAATTGGTGAAATCATTATATGTGAGGCGATTATTCCGCACGTGGTGGCGGCCACTACTCGGTGCAGAAAAACTGCATTCAAATTCCATCTAATTTCATTGGACTAATATTGACGGTAGCTTTTCAATGGCTGTGCGCGACAGATCGGAGCGGCCCATGGCTGCCGACCTTTTGGCAATCGCGAGTTAACGAAAAAGGATCTCCCCATGAAAAAGCTGCTCCTCGTACCTGTTCTTACACTCGCCACCTCGGTTTGTGCCATGGCAGCGGATGACTTCGCAAAATCGCCACCGGCTGCCCCCTATCAGCAGGTTAGCAAGCTGGTGAAGTTACCTGATTTTTTGCCTGGCATGGGCCAACTCTTCGTCGATCCGGCGACACTGCCTGCCGGTCCGTTCCTTGCCTATGATCACGACGGAAAGCTTGTCAGCACGATTTATATGCTGCCAACAAAGGACCTTAACCCGGACAAGACATTCGATAATCTTGCTGCGCCCGGCGGCAATGTCGACCATGTCGATGTCTACTACAATGCCGGCCATCCGGGCGTGGAAGAGCCACATGTCCATGTGGTGCTGTGGCATGTCGCAGCGGACGGCGAAGCGGGTGTCGCCAAATGACGGTCGCGCGGCGTGGCGTGCTGGGCTTGGGTGGCGGGCTCCTCGCTGCCCTTTCACTGTCCCGACAGGATGTTTGGGCCCAAGAAGTGGTGGAGATCAGAATGCAGGGTCGAACGGATGGCTCACACGTCTGGTTCGATCCGATTGGTGTTTTGATCAAGCCCGGTCAGATGATCCGATGGATCAACCAAAACCCCGGCAATTCGCATACGACCACCGCCTATCATCCGGCAAACTTCGGAAAACCGGAAGGACACGGTGGCTGGATGGAGTCGGTTGCTGCAAGCCGTGGCCTCCCGGACGAGGCCCTCAAGGCGTTCCCGATGGTCGAAGAGATAATGGCGAAGCGGATAGTCCGTCGGGTGTAAAGAGCCACGGCAACAGGTCGGACAGTAATCTAGCCGACGGATGAATGAGACGATGCGGAGGGGGAATGAGAGCTTCCTGCGACCGTCGGTGAACAAGGAGATTGGTAACCATGGCAGACACGGCGTTTCCGAAAGAGAATCCGTTGCCAACGCAGGTGGCAAGCGCCAGCCGCGCGCAGGCGGTCCAGCAGCGCGAACGCGCAATAGATCGACTCTTGACCTTGGGCGAGATGACTGGCGGTATCGTCCATGATTTTAGGAACCTTCTGGCGATCATAGAATCCGGCCTAAGGCTCGCCGAAGGCAGAGCCGACCACCCCGAGAACGTGCGCGATTACATTGCGGCGGCGCGGGAAGGGGTCAATCGAGGTGTCGAGCTGACGTCACAGTTGCTCACATTTGCGGACTACACAGAACGCGACGTGCAAGCACGGAGCTTGAATGAGCTCATCAACTCTTTTGAGCCAATCCTTAAATATGGGGCCGGAACAAAGTTCCGTATCCGGCTCGTACTTGGTTCGGACGTGCCGAATTGTCTAGTCGATCCGTCGCTGTTCGACGCAGCCCTACTCAATCTGGTGCTCAATGCCCGAGATTCCATGGCAAGCGGCGGGGAAATCTCGGTCATCACAAAGCGTTTTGTCCAGACGGATATTGCAGTCAGTGAGCCGCCGCCGGGAACCTACGCATTTCTTCGCGTCAAAGACCAAGGCTGCGGGATGGAGCCGGGTCTACTGCAGAAGATACTGGATCCCTTCTTTACGACCAAGGGCGAGAATGGCACCGGGATGGGGTTAGCCCAAGTGCATGCGACTATGCAGTTGGTTGGCGGTTATCTACGCATTGCCAGCGAGCGAGGATCCGGAACCACGGTCGATCTCCTGTTTCCATCGATCTGAGCCGCCGCTTAGGCCTGTATGTTGCCTCTAGAGATAGCGTGTAATCCCGTCAATGCAGCGCCTACGACACTCTCGTCGGCATTCGCAGACCTGACCGCGTAAACTGGATACGAATATTGCGGCATTTCGGGTACCAGGTGGAGCTGCCCCGCTGCTATATATGGCTCCGCCGCGCTCATTCTGAAATACCCCGAGCCGCCACTGGCGATTACATAGCTTAGAGCCAGAGTGCCGAGATCGAAGGAGACATCTGGTATGACATCCGGGAAATTCATGTCGTGGTGCAGCACAAAATCCGGCCCCCAGTCCATATAGACATAGTTTGCCTCCTCGAGGCGCTCCGCTTCGGGATCAGTTGTCAAGAGCACGAGTTTTTCTTCCACCAGCAGATCGATTTTCAGGCCTGGCCGATGCTGCGGCGCATACATGATCGCCACGTCCACTATCCCTGAAGCGACCTGATTAATCAGGTCCTGGGGTACGTCGACGTGCACGCGAAGCGCAATATCAGGAAGAGACTGACGAAGCCACCTAACCCAGTTCAGCAGGAGTGGTTGGGCAAGCGTCACTTCGCTGCCGACCGTTAACACCGCCCGGCGGCCTGGGGGGACAGCGACCTGTTGACGAGTGCGCTGCCACAGCTGGACGAATGCCGGCGCGTGGCGCAAGAACTGCTCCCCGGCCGGCGTGAGCGACGCTCCGGCTTTATTTCGAACGAAGAGCGGCCGACCAAGCAATTGTTCTAAATTGCGAATTCTAGCGCTGACCGTCGTTTGGGCGACATTCAAGCGTTCTGCGGCGCGAACAAAGCTACCCGTTGAAACGATTTCCAGAAATGTACGGGCAAGCTCAATATCCATCGACGCATAGCATAAAACTTGCGTTCAAATGTCAATCAATTTCGTTTGTCAACACCGGGACGAGGTGTGAGTTTGGTGAACCTATCCTCGGTGCAACCATGCCGCTCCACTGTTGGTCACACATGGCACTCGACCGCAAGCGGTAGCGGGAGAGGGGGCGGAATAAGCCGGCGTGGCCGGCGCGTCGGCGCTGGTCCTTCGACCGACAACGTCGGGCAGCATCATCCTGGTCACGCAGCATCTCCACCGTCATAGGGATCATCGGGCCTCCGGTCTCGGCCATTCCGGCCAAAGCTGTAGCGACCATAAGGGAGATGCTCGAAGCGTCTGGTGTGCTGCCTGTTGCGCGAGCCGACCTTCCGGCCACTCCGAGTTGACGGGTAGCGAATAGGAGCGGGGATGTCAGGCGGATTGAGCCTCCGGCGGCCTCGTCACCGCAAGAGGTCAAGGAACCGTTAACCGCTGTTGTGCATTACTCGTATTGCTGATAGACGCCGCGTTTCCGCCATGAATATTTGTATTGTGGGTTTGGACAAGGCGATTTAACATCAACATGCTGGATTGTTTAGGATTCGGCAAAGAGGAGTGATCACTATGAAGTTTCCATTTGGTTGGGGCGAGCTCGTCTAAGCACCTATCTCCGCTGTTTCGAGCTCGAAAAGCTTGATTCTGCCGTGGTGCTCATGGAGCTCATGAAGTAATTGAGGAAGCGTCCCAAGACTTGCGGGGCGCTTCTTTTTTTGCAGATCCAGCAGCCTGAGCGCTTCCCTAACCTGCGGTGAGGAGACCGCGGTTTGGATCATTACGAAGATCGCGTTGTCGATCGAATGGTGTAGGCGCTCGGCGTTACCGTCATCCTTGACGCGTTCTATTATTTCTTCAATGGGCTCGTCCGGTTTGCTAATCAGGCCAAGGTCGACAAGACATTTCATGCTCTGGTCGAGGTACTCTCCGGCGCGTTTAGCTGCCTTCCGTTTCCGACCTTCGTCGCTGCCAATAAGTTCTGCGTGGTAGTATGCCAACGAACTGACGAACGAATTCTTTCGCCGTTGATTGGCCTCGACAACTTTGGCGTCTGTCGCTTTCGCGATCAGGTCGTCTGCAACGTGAATTGCTTCCTCTGCTATATCGATAGCGGCCGGCGTATCCGAGACACAATAGTACGCGAGATGTGAGAACAGCATTGCTTTCATTCGCTTATCCAAGTCGTCTGCCGCTGCTTCCCACATGCTGATCCTCTCCAGCGCAATGGATTTCACTACCGCATCCTCTGTTACGGCCGCAAAAGCACTGAGAATAAGGCAGCAACATTCAGGCGACTTGTCGAAAAATTTTATTGCAAGCTCGGTAATGTCTTGCCGCTCGGCATTCCCGATGTTGTTGATTTTCCCGGATTTGTGGATATTTTCGATTCGTTCGGAGAGCTCCAACGCAGTAATGCTGGAGCCGTCTACAGCGCCAATCGGCTTCGCCATTAACTTCGCTGTCGAAAGAATCGTTTCCAACTGTACGGAGCGAAGCTTGGCTTTTCTTGCTATCTGGGCCTTTGATATCGAACTTCTAAGAACATCACTCTGTGTGTCGAGCTTGGCAAGAACATCGCCCAGTATGTTGAACTGCGCCAGCACCAGCTCGTCGATCGAAGACTCATTTTTGTAGGTCAGATCGTGGGTCTTTAGGCCCCATGCATCGTGGAGGACTGTCTTGACCTGGATCTCGACAATTGGTTCGGAATCGGCATTTCGCTTTTTGAGACGATAGTGACAGGCGTGATAACCCTTTTCTTGCATCACAGTTCCGTATGCGGTCCGGATTTCACCAGCGGGCGAAGGCGACGAATTGATCGGGACGTATTTCCCCGACTTGCAGAGTCCATCGATGTAAGAATTGACGACATTGATGTCCGAGGGGTAGAGGACAGCGACGGTGATTCCCACGATGTCAGGCATCTGATAGATGTTGTATTTGGTTATCCCATGTTCGCTGCAATAGTCGTGAATTTTCAGCCGGATTTTGCGCGTGCTTTTGTATTCATGTCCGTGCTGTTTGTCAGAGCGGGAATATATACTGTAGATACAGGAAAGAGCCGGTAACTCTTTGCGCGCTTCGTTTAGATTGCCTTTGATTTCATTGAGCGCCGCTTGGTATCGAGCGCCAAATTTCTCAAGAAATTTGGCGATATCGGCCAGACTTACCGGTACTGTGAATTCCATTTGCTCCCCCAATATTTAAGGTTGTTGGCGTGGAAATAGCATGCCAGTAGTTATTCATTTGAAAACGAAATGCTAGTCCCGCTTGCATCGGGTGAGGCTGAAAAGGCGACTATTGGTGGGAGTCGGCCGCCGCCTTCGACGCCCCGCTGTCTGGAGCTTCCCCAAACATATTCTCTGACGCCTTTCGCAGTGCCTGGCAACTTTGAGGCGTCCTTTTCGGTCGATTGGCCTGAAAGCGATAAGTCGCCGACCAAAACTACGTTACTTGGCGTCGCTTCCGTATGTCGCTGCGGAACTCGGCTGCGGGAGCGGGGCAGAACTCGCGCTTAAATATGCCGCATGCCACCGGCGGTGACCTGCGTAGATCGACTAGGCCGCCCCTGCCTCACGGCCCAGGGCGTCGGCCGGACCATGTGTCGGAAAGCGATCCGGTTGGCATCGACTTGACTCGGTGATGCTCGCGGGCGAAGATGCCGGCATGAAGACCAGCGACATATACTCCTGCTCTTGCATCCGGATCTGCTCTATCGCAGAGCACTAGACCCGGACCGGGTTCTGTCGCCCCCGCGTCTTGGGTTCAATCTACATAGCTCCTGCTTTTGTACGCGACGAGTTTGCGAGACCGCAACTTGTGCTGGAACATCCAGTCGGGTCTGCGGTCGCGAAGAACGTAGCCATGCGGTCGGCAAAGCCTGCCGCTGACGTGCCGGACCCGCATCAAGCGACCGACGCGTCTCAGATCATGGGATAGAAACATGTTCAATCCTTCACTGGATTTGTCGGGCGATGCAGTCGTCAACCAGGTACCAAGTCATATTGTTTTCGCCACCGACTTCACGGCGCGATGTGATCGCGCGCAGGATCGCGCGGTGCAGCTTGCCATCGAATGGAATGCCAGTCTCACAGCTGTTCATGCAATCGACGATGCCGGCATAGCTGCCAACGCCGCGGTCCGCCATGCTCACCAGGTCGCTGCGCGCCGAAACGCCAAGCGCCTGCGCGAAGATCTGGCAGGGATCGAGGGTCTTCGCTCGTCCGTTCACGTCGAAAGCGGAAGACCTGCAACAGTGGTTCAGGCACTGGCGACGAGAGAGCGGGCTGATCTGATCGTCACCGGCCTGGCCGGAAGCATGATACTGGGCGTGCTGCCGATGGGCAGCACTGTTATGGCTCTGGCGCGGTCATCACGTGTTCCGGTGCTCGTGGTGAAGAAGAAGCTCCTGGACACAAGGTCACGTACGTTGGTGGCCACCGACCTGACTGCGTCGTCTAGCGCCGCTCTACAGGTTGCCCTGAATTGGTTCCCCAATGGCCGGCATGGACTTTTTCACGTAATCGATCCGCCTTATCGGATGTGGGCGGAGGACAAGGCGGCTTACACTCGCCAAGTTGAACAGTTCGCCATCGGTGAATGCGCGAGGTTCGCCGTCGAGGCCGCTGGCGCGGCCGCGTGGAACAGGTTCGATATCACTGTGAGAGACGGTGACGTGGTGGACGCCTTGCGCCCCCTAGTAGACGAGGGGGACCTCGACCTTGTCATTGTTGGGACCCATGGCCGCACAGACGTGATGAATTTTCTCCTGGGCAGCGTGGCATCTCGAATTGTGAATGAGATCGAGAGTGATGTGCTGGTGGTTCCTCCCAGTTTTTAGTGAGCTCCGCCATGCCGACATTAGGCTGAGCTGAAACGATGAGTTTGCTGAGCCCGTACTGGAGACGCGCCGGACCGAGACACGCGTGTGGGGCAACGTCTGTTGGCCATGGTCCCCTGCATGCGCCCCACGTGCCACCGCAGAAGTGCCGCGTTAGGGTTCGACCTGGCCGCTCCGCCGCGGCACATCGGGATTCTTTTCAAACCTGTCCCGATATAGCGCCGCCCTCGCAAGTAGCATCAGGGTTACCGGAGTAGTCACAGTGATGAAAACTCCGATCAACACTTCGTGCACTATTAGGCGACCTCCGGCCACGCTGAAGAACAGGATGGAAGCGGTCATAATGCCGCCGGTTCCCCAACTCGTTGAGAGGGTAGGAGCGTGAATGCGCTCATAGAAGGTAGGCAGTCTCGCAAAGCCGATGGCCCCGATCAAGGCCAACACCGCCCCAACGAGAATGAAGAAGGCGATGAAAAGAGCCAACCAAACCGGGATGTCGGCAGCGGAATACGTCATTCGATCACTTCCCCGCGCATCAGGAACTTGGCCATGGAAACGCTCCCAACGAAGCCAAGCAGCGCGATCACCAGGGAGGCTTCGAAGTACACGGTCTTTTCGGTGCCAATACCGAAGACTGACAGCAGCAGCATTGAGTTGACGTAGAGCGCGTCGAGCCCGAGGATGCGATCCTGCGCGCGCGGCCCGTAGAACATTCGCACAGACAATATGGCAATGGCGATCGTCAGCATCAGTTGGGCAAGGCTGACGGCGCTGAGTATGATGATCATGCTCATGAGAAAATCTCCAGCAGCAGCGTTTCGTAGCGGTTTTTGAGAAGATCCCGCCATTCATCCTCGTCAACGAGATCCAGGACATGAAGCAGAACTGAGCTGTTGCGCGAGTCGTATTCGAGCCAGGCGGAGCCCGGAGTGCCTGTAACGATGATGGCAAGGACCGCGAGAGCGGTAGGATCTTTCAGCTCAAGTGGGACATTGATGAACGCAGACCGATGCCCCCTTGTTCGTCCTCGTAGAATGACGACGCTCGCGCTGATGTTCGAGCGGATAATGTCGAGCATCACGAGGCCGAAAAGCTTTGGAAGGAGATACCATTTGCGCAACTTCGGCTTTTCGGGTCGCAACGCGGCCAATGCCCAGGTCGAGCACACTGCGACGATGCTGCCAAGCAGCACCTGCCCGATCGTGACGCCATTGAGCAGGACCCACATCCCCAGTAAGGAAATCGTCAGTAGCGGGTACGGAAACATGTCATTCCCCTGGAGCCGGTGTGCGATCGCGCCAGGATTGTCGAGGAACCACGCGTTTGACAGCCTCGATGTAAACCTGAGGATCGGCGATCGTGCGCACGGTCGCATCCGTATAGGCAAGCGCCGGTCCGGCTTTGACGGCCAAGGTAGCTGTGATCGCCAGGATCAGCATTATCGGGACAATTTCCAGGACGAGCACTCGCGGCACCGTCCCCTCAATCGAGCTCCAGAATGTGCGGATCCCAGCGCGCGTGAACGCAATGAGCGTTGCAAGGCCGCCGAGGATGATAAGGAAGACGAATAGCATGGCGGTCGCGGTAGGGGCTCCTACAGACCCGAGGCCGACCAAGGCAGAGAGCATAATGAATTTGGCGACAAAGCCTGACAGGGGAGGTAGGCCAGACAGAAGAACGGCGCAGGCGGCAAAGCAGATACCCAGTATCGCTAGTGTGGCCGGCATGGTCGCTCCTTGGCCCTCCTCGGGTACCTCGTTGTCGGCATCGCCGTAGAGTTCCATCGTCACTGCCAAAACAGAAGCCCCCGCGTCCTGGCCCCTCTCGACAAGTTCTACCAGCATGAAAAACGCTCCGAGCGTCAGGGTGGAACTGACGAGGTATAGAAGCGCTCCCGAAGATGCCGCCCCATTATTCAACCCAATGACGGCTAAAAGGGTACCGGAAGAGACGAGAACAGAATATGCGCCCATCCGTCCCAGCGCCTGCGATGCCAGAACCCCAATCGTGCCAAACGCCAAGGTAGCCAACCCCCCATAAAGCAGTACATCTGAGCCGAGGCCGGCGGACGGTCCTTCGGAAAACATGAGCATCGTAAGACGCAGAATGATGTAGATACCCACCTTGCTCATCAGAGTGAGAATTGCGGCGACCGGAGCTGCGGCAACACTGTAGGCGCTGGGGAGCCAGAAGCAGAGCGGCCACATGCCGGCCTTGATGAGAAATGCAACACCGAGAATGGCTGCTCCCGCTTCCAGCAGCATGCGGCGATCCGGCTCGATCGTTGGCAGCCGTTCTGCAAGATCGGCCATGTTCAGCGTTCCCGCGGTGCCGTAAACAAGACTGACACCGATCAGGAAGAGGAGGGCAGCAGCAAGGTTTATGGCAATGTAGTGCATTCCGGCCTTGACCCGAAGCGTCCCCGAGCCGTGCAGGATCAGCCCGTAGGATGCTGCCAGCATCACCTCGAAAAACACGAAGAGGTTGAACAGATCCCCTGTCAGGAAAGCGCCGTTCAGGCCCATTAGTAAGAACTGGAACAGGCTGTGGAAGTGCGCTCCGGCGGAGTGCCAACGAGCCAGCGAAAAGGTTAGCACAGGCACGGCGAGGATTGCCGTTAAACCCACCATGAGGGCAGACAGGCGATCGATCACGAGGACGATGCCGAATGGAGCCGCCCAATTGCCTATCAAATAGACGCCCTCAAAAGTGCTTTCCCCCGCATTCGCGATCAAAAGAAGGGCGGCACCGGCCAGTGCCACGGTCCCCGCCAGACTGACGAGCGCCTTGGTTGATCGCTGGCGATCTGGAATGAATAGAAGGCCCGCACCGAAGATGAGAGGGATCAGGATAGGTAGAATTATCAGATGCTGCGACCAAGCGATCATCGCGGATCGCTCCTTCCATCGACGTGGTCGCTGCCTGTCAGCCCACGCGATGCGAGCAGGACTACCAAGAATAGGGCAGTGGTGGCGAAACCTATGACAATTGCTGTGAGGACAAGAGCCTGCGGAACGGGATCGGCCAGCGTTGCAACCGAGACGCTGTCAGCTAGGATCGGTGGCTTGTCCGACTTTACGCCTCCTACTCCGAAGATGAACAAGTTTACGGCATATGACAGCAGCGAGAGGCCGACGATCACCTGATAGGTTCGCGGACGCAGTATGAGCCAGACACCGCAGGCGGTTATGAAACCTATTGCAGCAGCAAGGACAAGCTCCGTCATTCTGCTCGCTCCCGGGGTTCTTCCGACGCTCGGATCCGATTGATCCTGATCGATTGATGCGCGAGCGCGACGAGAATGAGCACAGTTGAGCCCACCACCAAAAGGAAAACGCCGAGGTCGAAGATCATCGCGGTCGCCGCGGGCACCGTCCCGATCAGCGGGAGTTCCAAGTAGCGTGAATGTGAGGTCAAAAAGGGATAGCCGAACAACCAGGCACCAATGCCTGCCCCTCCCGCGATGATCAGTCCGGATCCCATCCAGCGCAGTGGCAAAACACGGAGTCGCTCCTCGGCCCAGCGTGTGCCCCCGGAGAGATATTGCAGCAGGAATGCGATCGACATTGTCAGACCTGCGGAGAATCCGCCACCTGGCAGGTCGTGGCCGCGGATGAAGACATAGAGCGCCAATGTGATGATGACCGGAAATAGCCATTGCATGATGACTGAGGGCACGAGCAGATAATCGCGCACTGTGTCCCCTGAGTGACGGTCCGGCTGCTTTGCGTCAAACAGAGATTGGACTTGCTGCTGTTCGGGCGGAGCGAGGCTATCCGGCGCGGGCCGGAAGCGGCGAAGGAGGGCGTAGACGGTAAGGGCAACAATTCCTAGAACGGTGATTTCCCCGAGCGTGTCGAAGCCCCGAAAGTCAACGAGGATCACATTGACAACATTGCGGCCGCCCCCCTGGATATAGGCATTGTCCAGGAAGAAGGTGGAAATTGCCTCTGGCACCGTCATTGTCATCACGGCGTAGGAGATGAAAGCCATCCCAACACCGCAGACTGCGGCAAGCAGGAAGTCTCGGAACCGTCGGAACCGGGAGCTGAAAGTCATCTCTTCTTTGAGAGCCGCTACCCGCTTCGGCAACCATCGCAATCCGAGAAGAATGAGAACGGTGGTCACGATCTCAACGAGTAACTGGGTAAGGGCAAGATCCGGTGCCGAGAGCCAGAGAAATGTGATGCACACGATCAATCCAACCCCACCCAGCATCACCAGAGCTGCCAGTCGATGGTACTTTGCAAGGTAAGCCGTTCCAAGCGAAAGGCAGCAGCCGATCATCCAGAGCCCGAGGAAAGGTACGTTAAGGTCGGATGTAGATATCGCTCGCGACTGAAAACCGGCGAGGTAGAGCGGGAGAAGAGCGGCCAGGAAGCCGAGAAACGTAATCCATCTGAGCTGTGGTTGCAGCCTCCTTGTCCCAAGCCAGATCTCCAGACTTCTTGCCCAGCGCCATGATACGGTCACGAGGACCCGCTCGAATATTCGTTGACCGGCAAAGTGCCGGAACACTGGGGGGCCGTCGCAGCGCGCGAAGTATTTCCGGAAGCCTACAAAGATCGCGCACCCGGCCGACAGCGCAACGAGGCTCATCAGGAACGGAATGTTCAATCCGTGCCAGACCGAAAGGCTGTATTGCGGCGTGGACTGGCCAAGAACACTAACAGCCGCGGCATGTAGAAAAGGGCCGATCGTCAGGTTTGGAACGATGCCAACAACGAGACAGGCAATGACCAGGAATTCGATGGGGAAGCGCATCCAACGCGGTGGTTCGTGTGGGTGTTGGTTGGGGAGGTCGGTTGAAGGCGGTCCAAAGAAAACCGAATAGATGAGCCTGATTGAATAGGCGACGCTGAAGGCGCTGGCTAAAACGGCCAAGTATGGTGTCGCGGTATCCAGCCACGAGTGGGCATGTGTCTCTACCGCCTCGGCGAAGAACATTTCCTTGGAGAGGAAGCCGTTAAGGAGTGGGACCCCCGCCATGGCTGCGCTGGCGACCATGGCGAGCCGACCGGTTATGGGCAGATGGCGCAACAGACCGCTGAGACGGCGCATGTCGCGTGTGCCGGTTTCGTGGTCGATAATGCCGGCTGCCATGAACAGCGATGCCTTGAAGGTGGCATGATTTACCATATGAAAGATCGCGGCAACCGTGGCAAGCGGGCTTCCCAGGCTGAGGAGAGTGGTGATCAGTCCTAGATGGCTAATCGTCGAATAGGCCAGCAGCCCTTTGAGATCCTGCTGGAACATCGCAAAATAAGCGCCGAGCAGAAGCGTCAAAATGCCTGCGAGACCGACGAGCATGAACCAATCGTAGGTTCCCGAAAGCGCCGGCGAAAGGCGCGCCAGCAGGAAAACGCCCGCCTTAACCATCGTCGCGGAGTGAAGATAGGCCGATACGGGCGTGGGCGCAGCCATGGCGTTCGGCAGCCAGAAATGGAACGGGAATTGTGCGCTCTTTGTGAAAGCGCCAAGGAGGATTAAGACCAGGCACGTCAGGTAAAGCGGATGAGCTTTGATCACGTCCGCCGAGGAGAGGATGACGTCGAGGTCATAACTTCCGGCGATGTTTCCGAGGATCACCAACCCGACCAGCAGGCAGAAGCCACCGGTCGCAGTCACGGTCAACGCCATTCGCGCACCATCGCGTGCCGCAGGGTTCTGGTTCCAGTAGCTGATTAGGAGGAACGAAGTGAGGCTCGTAAGTTCCCAGAACACGGAGAGCAGGATGACGTTGCCGGAAAGGATAATTCCCAGCATCGATCCCATAAACGCCAGGAGAAAGGAGAAAAACCGAGGTACCGGATCCTCTTCAGACATATAGTAACGGGCATAAAGGACGACCAGGACCCCGATGATCGAGACCATCATCGCGAACAACCATGCGAATGCATCCAGCCGCAGAGTGAAGTTAACGCCTATCTGAGGTAGCCACTCGATCTCGAACCTAAACACGCCTCCGTTCGAAACGAGCGGATAGAGAGCGGCCGTCAAAAACACGACAGTTGCGGTCACGACCCCGGCGATGGAAGCGGGCAGGGTTCTCGAACTTGTTCGGAGTAAAAATGCCGTCAGCAAGCTTCCTGCGAAAGGCAGGATGACGATCAGCACGAGAACTGTCGATGCTGCATTTACCCCAATTGGATTCTCTCCTGACGTAGAAGTGGCGGCCGCAAAATTGGCCGCCCTGAAACACTAACTTTAAACTTTACCCTCATTGGGCTATATCTGTCATATGGGTCGCGCCACAGTAGAAGTCAGCCTCACCCCGGCATTAAGTCGCGCCGCACGCGGTTTCCTTGGTTGGACCCAGGAGGAATTGGCCGCCCGCTCAACAGTCTCCCGCAGTACAATCCGCGACTTCGAGGGAGATCGACATGGGCTGCATCGCTCGACGGAAGCGCAGTTGCTCAGCGCTCTCAAAGAGGGAGGCGTCATGTTCGTTGACATTCTCGGCTGCGGTACGGCGATCTGTGGCACGACCAATGGCTCCAAGGAATGAGCAAGCGGGGTATTTCGCCAATAGTAGCGGTCGTTAATTCGGGAAGAAGGTGTCGAGCGATGTAATGCGTGTACCATTTTGCTTCCGAACTTTGCCGAAAATGGGCCTCGGCCAAGCCGCCGAAATTGCGCTTTAGCGCCCTCAGGCAGGCTGCAGCCCAATCCCGACAGACGAAATCCTCTTCGACCATTCCGCCACCCTGCCTCTCAACGAGAGGGTTTGATGTTTTTGACCGATGTTACAGTCAGCCTATGAACGTGCCCGTCTCGACCGCTCCAGTTGATCGACTGTCCGGACGAGAGCCCAAGGAGGGCTACTCCTACAGGGGTCATCACGCTCACCATCGATCGCTCGATGTCGGCCCGGCCCGGATAGCAGAGAGTGACCGTCCGCGCTTGCCCACGTTCTGTCTCGTAAGAGACAGTAGAGCCCAGGCCCACCACTTCGGGTGGAAAACTGTCGTCGATCACCACTGAAGCCCGCTCGAGTTCGGCGAGGAGCTCATCAGCCACGTCGAGGTCCCGACCAGGTGCCGCCAGCGCCAGCGAGGTGAGGCGGGAGTGGTCGGTTTGGCGCACGATGATCGATGGCTTGACGCCAGTAGATAAGTTGGTTTCCATTTTTCATGAATCCTCACGCAGCCGTTCAGGCCGCATTGATAGAGTAGAGTCTTGTGAGTGTAGGTCGCGCGGAACCGGCAAATGACGAAGACGATCCCAGGGTTCAAGCGCGCGACAGCTGCGAAGAACCCTGGGCTAGAGTCCTTCGATAAGACGCACTCCGCGGAGGCGACGGCTACGAAATTGAGAGTTCTTCGTCATGGCCTGAGATGATGCCGTTCCCGAGGGGGAAGTCAAGGCACTCGCTCAATCCAAGGCCGAGCTGTCCCGATGTTGCCAATCTGCGACCGCATCTACAAATTATGTGTGGCGTTTTCCGAAGGCTCAGGAAAGAAGCCCAGCTGAATTGGATGCGGCAGCGCGCCACATGCCGGACGCGAGGCGGGATGGCTTGACTTCTTGGCTCCCAATGACGATCTTAATGGCCATGTTGAACAACCGCGACATATTCCCGATCGAAGCCTTCAGGGTCTGCCCGATCGCAGGATCGTAACCCGGATCCGGCCCATCGTCGACCGCCGGATCATGGGTAAAAGCGGTCAGCACCAAAGTTTGCTGATAGCCCGACAATTCTTCCAAAACAGTATCGCACGCATGGCAACCGTCATGCTTGCACCGGAGGTATCGCGAGCAATGTCAAACAGTATTTCCTCTTCAATGCATCAGGTGTCCATTCTCGGAGCGACAGACTACTTGTCGCTCATACGCCTTGCCGACGCTGCCTCGGCGAAGGACCGCCACGCCTCCGCCGAACTGGTCGATAAACTCGAGAAAAGCGTCGTGGTGCCGGATGGGCAGTCACCAGACGATACAGTCGGGATCGGTTCAACCGTTACTTTCGATGTCAAAGGCGCATCCCGCCGCACCATCACTCTCGTAGATCCGGATGATCTCGATGCCGAGGCTTCAAGGATATCCGTGCTTGCTCCAATCGGGGTGGCACTTCTGGGCCTTCGGCAAGGGCAGAGCAGCCAGTGGCTCTCTCAAGACGGTCAGCTCAACGACCTGACTGTGGTGCACGTTGCCGAAAGACCAATCACCGGATTCCCGCACTATCGCTCCTCTACGTGAGCACACCCCGAGGAACATCAATGCTCTTGCGCGACAGCAAATACCGAAAACACCGGGGAGGTTGCCTCACCGCAGGACCGTAGCCCTGTGCTGCCATCGTGGTCGGCACAGGGCGTTCCTGTTGAACCAGCGTTGGCACATCCATAGGAGACCTACGATGACTACGGTCCATTCGTCCCTTATATTTTCTGATCGGGATACTACTATCCTGCGGCGTCTGCTTGACGACGCCACTCCGCTTGATCGTGCGAAGGCGTTGAAACGAGAGAAACTCGGTCGCATGCGCGGCCTAGTCGGCCGTTCCATTCCCCGTCTCCAGGAACCTGAACTTGCAGAGATGGAGCTCTGTGCACACGCGACCAATGGGCTCACGCGAAGGGTCCACCGGCTCCAGTGCGGTCTAGAGATGATTTCCGGATCGGCAGATTTGACGGCACGGCACCGGGAGCAGGCACAAAGCCGGCTCGGCCCTTCGCAAAGTGAGGCGGCGCGATGACCTATCATTCCGTCACCAATAATCCGTCTGGGGACGCTATCGACGTTCAGCTCCACTACGACCGCCTGAGCGGGACCGCTTACGCCTGCTCGACTGTATTCGATGGGGTGTTGCCGTCGCGCTATCCAAGTCCTGAGGCTGCAGCGGAGGGGGCTCGCGTGGTGATCGGGACGGCCATTTCGCATAGAGAGCCGAAGTTCCCGCCGCGACAGATACGAGTTTGGTTGCGTTGAGATCCTCATCGAGATGCTGCGGTATTCCCGACCATCGACGATGCAGGCAAGCGACAACACTTGCTGGAGAAATGAGCCATGTCCAGAGAAGCATTCTATCAATTGACCGCCGAGGATGCCAATGTCTTGATGTCCATGCTCGAACGGCAGGGGGACCGCCCGGGTCCGTTCGCGGCCGTGCTTCGAGAGAAGTTCAATCGTTCGAGCGTGTTCTCTCGCCAGGACATTCCCGCCAATGTGGTCACGATCGACACCGAACTCGTCTACACCATCAACGGCGTGAGGGTCGGACCGCATGTTCTTGTCCATAAACCGGCAGGCGGACTGCCCAGACTCGCCCTCTCTGTTTGTTCGATGCGGGGCCTGGCGCTCTTGGGGCTGGCGGTTGGGGCGAAGACCGAAATTCCGGGAAACGACGGAGAGTTTGAGGTTCTAACGGTCGAGAGCGTGCTGTTTCAGCCTGAGGCGGAGACCCGCCTGAAAGAGAAGGACCGGGGAGCCGCAGAACTGATTGATCCGAAAGTCGTCGATTTTCGGCCACGGCCCAAGAAAGCAGTGATCTCCGACGACGATGATCCTGGTCCTAGTGCCGCATGATCGGGAACAATTGGAATAGGGTGCCGGGATGCAGTATCTCGGTATTACAGCCGTGGGTACTTACTAGGGATTCTGCATCTTGCGATCAAAATCGATTCCAGTAAGTCAGAATGCGGCCGACGCGAGTTCCGCTATCTTCACGTAAAACTGGAAGGTTGAAACCGAAATCGTCATCATTGGCCGCTTGCCGAAGCTTGAGCCACAAAGTTCGCCGCCCTGATCCTTTTGCGGCGACCATATCCGAGTCAGCGCTTCAAAAAACCTGCGCACTAGAGTTCAGGGCCGTTGCCTTAGCAGGTTCGAATGATGTTCGCCAAAATGTCAAATTCCGCGGTGCTGCACCGCGCTCGTCTGGCTGATGAGAGCTTACGAGACCGTAGATCACGCCCCCGCGGTTACCTGAGGCTATGAATGTGCCGGGGCTACGTGAGTAACGCGGCAGTTGAATTCGCGGTCGACATTTTTCTGCGCCGTCTACGCCAATCGTTAGGCGTCCACAATCATGCGTCCTTGAGCATGTGACCTGCCTCTGCAGATCCAACAAAGAAGTTGCGTTGAACCGACATCCGAATTCGTTTGTCAAACAAGAGGAAAACAATATCCTCGTGGGCATCCGGGTTGGACAATCACCTGGTGCAGACGCCAATTCGTAGCACGGATGAGGGTCGCCTTCCTGACTTCTCTCACAGCTCTGCCTCCATGCGGGCGGTTCGTCAAATCGACATCTTGCCTGTCATCTTGTCGGAGAGCGTGCGGCAAACCGTTTTTCCGCATAGCGGAATTCGACAACTGCACTTGCAGACGAGAGCGAATCGAAAAGAGCGCTCGTTGCGCCCTTTCACAGTCGGAGAGGTTTGGAGGCAAGGAGAACGTTATGCTGTCTACTGAGCGGGATTTTAAGCGTGGCGGTGAGCGTATGGCGATCCCCACCCAAGGTGAAGTTGAAGGAAAATTGCTGGTTTTCGAAGTCGTTGCCGTTGCTTGTTTGGAAGAACTTCTGCGACACGAGCATGCACCCGCAGTTTCAAAAGTTCGACGGCGGATACTGCATAATCTTAAAGAAAGATGTCGGTCGCTCAAATTGTGTGCCGAGGACGAGAAGGCGACTGTCGACTATGCATTGGGCGTGCTCGAGGCAGCGGTTGAGGAGGCGGGGTCTTGGTAACATTTGGGTTACGGGAGGCCGCTCATGATCCTCGGAAAGTGAGCTCCTGCAGAGTCCTGCACCAACGCCAATCCGCCGACTTCCCGTAGTTTCTGCATGAGACGGCACCCAAGGTCCATCCGGCTGCCACGCAACCGGGGGCTGGCGATCCTGCACAATTGCAGAGTTTTGCGCTCCAAGGAGTAATACCATGATAACGCCGCTTGCGTGCTACCTAACGGCTAACGACCACGCGACCCTGCAAGAAATTCTTAATCAGGACCCTCGCGACAACGCCTACACCCGATTGCTTAAAAGCAAGCTGCTAGAGGCCTCAGTCTGCCCCCCCAGAAATATGCCCGATGATGCCGTGACGATAGGCAGTCGCGTGACGTTCTGTGTCAATGAAGGCGCTGCAAGGACGGCCTTGATGGTTCGGAATGAGAGCCGCGACTTTCCTGTTTACACTGTCTCGGTGAAATCCATTCTGGGATTGGGGATACTCGGCTTGAGAGAGGGAGCGACGACAAACATAGATACCGACATCGGTAGCCCACAAAAAATATATGTGATGCGGCTCGATTTCCAAGCTCCTGCACCTCGTCTCCAGCTCGTCAATGCGGCCATTTCAGGGTTTCCGCGAGGGACCCATCCTTCTGCAGCCACGCGATTAAGCTGGCCCAAGCGGCGCATGGAGTAGGTTGGACGAGCCAAATCAACAACTGCGCAAGCTACCGGCTGAAAAATTTGCGGTGAATACACCGATCTTGATTGCAATCAGCCCGGCAGCATTTTTCATATCGGCATCGATAACATGCGGCCTTTCTCTAGCCGCTTCTACGCCATTACCAAACTGCCGCCATCCCACTAAAGCTTCAAAAGATCCGCCTTGCGAGACCTGAACACGAAGATGGCCCTGTGAACCGGTCCTTGTGCAACTCGTTCTTGATAGCTCGTCGCAGCCATCAAGCGGGCCGCGTTCGGCCGCACCCGAGAAGGCCGATCCCGAACAGGTTGATCTCGCACTGGAAGACCTGGAAGGGGCAATCGCGGCCTGCATGCCGAAGACGAAGCGGCTATCCCAGTCCGCGCTTGACCAACTTCATCATCGGGGTTTAGCAGCAATATCTGGCACTTGCCTGATCCAACATGAGGAGCATCTCATCAAGCTCTGCAAGCCATTCAGAGGATAGAAGGCGGGTTGCTTGCTCTCGGGTCCATCCTGTTCCAAACAGCGCTCCGAGGCTGTTGATTTGCACTGAGAGCTGACCCGGGACTGCGGGAAAATATCACTGAGAATTGACCCATGACCGCTTTCGGGCCGGAAGGCGACGTCGAGTGATGTTCACAAAGCGCCAATACCGGTCATTATCACAAAATTGGCACAACGCATTCGGCCGGTCTCCGCCGTACTTGCCGGCATTGCGCTGACCACGACCTGTTAACGTCGGCGTTGTCCTTCCAGGTCGGCTTTGTTAGGCTCCTGCAGCTCTAGCCGGCCTGGAGACGCAGGAGTGCAGAACCTACACGACACTGTAGTTATTGGCGGCGGCCAAAGTGGCATGGCCATGAGCTACCATTTGCGCAAATGCAACCGAGAACATGTTGTTCTTGAACGCAAGCGCGTCGCGGAGCGTTGGTTGGGCGAGCGATGGGACTCCCTCCGCTTCCAATTCCCGAACTGGTCGTTGAGGCTGCCCGGATTCGAATACACTGGCGATAGCCCGGACGCATTCGCGCATCATCGCGACGTTGGCAAGTTTGTCGAGGACTACGCAAAGTTCATAGATGCGCCGGTTCGCTGTGGCACGGAAGTCTCCTTGCTGCGTCGCGATCGCCACTCCGACCGCTTTCTCATTAAGACGAATGACAGTCTGTTCGGCGCATCGCGGGTCGTCGTCGCGACGGGCCCGTTTCAACGACCGTCACTGCCGGCATGGTCGCGGGACCTGCCGCCGCATGTCTATCAAGTGCATGCAAGCGATTACCGAAACCCAGAGCAGCTCCCACCGGGCGCGGTCCTCGTGGTCGGTAGCGGTGCTTCTGGTTGTCAGATTGCTGATGAACTCAATGTCGATGGCCGTGTAGTCTATTTTAGCGTGAGCGCCCATCGCCGTGTGCCGCGCCGATACCGTGGTCGCGACAACTTCTGGTGGTTCATGTCCATGGGCCGTTTTGACGTACCGATCAATAGCTTCCCAGGGCGCAAATATCCGACCACTACGGTGATCACAGGGGTCAACGGTGGGTATGACGTTGACGTGCGTCGCTTCATTCTAAAGGGGGGCGTCGTTCTCGGGCGGCTCGATGGCGTCGCGGGCGGCAAACTCTACTTCAATGATGATGCCGAGTATGTTTTGACGGAGGCAGACCGAGCCTATAGCGACTTCAAGCATGCTGCAGATGAGTGCGCGAAGGCGAAATCACTCGACCTGCCCGTTGAAGATGCGAAGGACACGCCGGGACGGCCTGTTCCAGTTCTGCCCATTCCAAACCTGGATTTGAAGACTGCAAACATCGGTTCCGTCGTCTGGTGCACCGGATACACTTTCGATTTTGGTTGGCTGGACATTCCGGTGTTCGACGAAGGCGGAGCACCTATTCAGGAACGCGGCGTCACCAACTGCCCGAATTTGTATTTCCTTGGGCTGCATTGGATGTACACATTCAAGTCCGGCCTGCTCTTTGGCGTTGGTGAAGACGCTGCGTACATTGCGGATCACATGGCCGAAGCCGGGTAATTCAACGAGGACCGCGCCGGGATGTGCGCAGCAGTGTGAAATAATCCGCGTTTCCAGGAGAGAAAGGGCGACTCGGCTGTTTGTGGACGGGTCCGCTTTGGGCGTTAAGTCGGTTTGGCTCCGACCAGATCATTTACTCTATCCGCCGGTGACCGCTTGGGCCCAAGAGCGGTCTTCCAACTCGACAAAAAATCGCCAATCGCGCTTGCAGTTACCAGAAAACCTGAACGGCGAGGACGGCGAGAAAGGCAACCACCACTGCAGAAGCCATCCGTAAGACGGTTCGATTCGCCTGTGCGAGTACCTGTGGCCTGGGTTCTCGCTTGGGATTGAATTTGTGGCGACGTTTCGGTGACGCTCCCGCTTGCGACGATTTGTTTCCTGCTGCCATGGCCGTTTTGCTCAAGGTGGTGAATTTCAGGACGCCAATCTACGCTGTTTCTCGATGTGCACAAAGTCATCCACGGCCATCAGGTTTTCGCGTTTTCATAGGCCAGGAATAGATCGGTTACGAGAACGCCATTGATGCGCATCCCAGTCAAATCGGCGTCTTTGATGTCTGAATCTGCCAACGTGACGCCGCTTATGGTCAACCGCGATAGGTTTGCATTCGTGATGGCGGCTCCAGACAGATTGACGTTGTTAAAGCGCGCATCCGCAAGGCTGATATCGTCAAAAAACGCTTCGCTTAAATTGGTGTCGGTGAATTTTGCCTTGGTCAACACAGCGTAAAACCGCGCATCTGCAAGGTTTACGCCGTCGAAATTCGCACCTGACATATCAGCCCGCTCGTAATGAACTCCCTGCATCTGAGGGCCATCAAACTGGTTGTGTTCTTGATCGCTCATTGTCTTTTCCTCCGGTCCACGAGATTAAGACAAAAGAATACCAGAATGCACAATCTTTCGTCGCAAAAACTAACGTTTCGCGACTGGATGTCTACAGCGAGCCAGTATTGATCAGCTCACCCCTTTTATTCAAAAACCGTCCTGAGATCAGGCCTGAAAGCATACCTCGAAGGCGCATACCGCAAAACCCGAGCGACTGGCTGGGAAGGATCATGGGACAACGGAACCCTGAATCCGATATTCCGAAGATCGATAAGAGCGGTTGGACCGTCTATGCTGATCGAAAACGGATTGCTCCAATAGCTCCTGTCGTCCTCTATGAAATCTGACCTGCGCCCGCCAGTAAGCATCATCTGGCAGGTGAGTGGCACTCACTCAGGAACGTGTTCGGGTGGAAGAACTGGTTGCGTGAAAGCAGTCCCGCCTGAGACAACGCGACTTGATAACCAAACTGCCTCACGAGCGCGAGGTAGCCTGCGCAATATAACGATACTTGATGTCGCGAATCGATGCGTTTCGTCTGGAAATCCGCATTTAGAAGCTCACGCAGGTAAGGGTCGTAATATTTTCCTTTCCAGCTGTTGCAGCCATTGCCCGGAACGCGTTTGCCTTTGATGATCAGCGGCTTCGCGCACAACAACGTCAAACCGCTACGCTCATTTTGCGGGATGGCTTCGCGAACTTCCGGTGGGTCGCACGCCAGAGCTTGTTTAGGGACGATGTGTTCAACGGAGGAGTCGTCGTAGCCGATTGGACGACAACACGTTGGACAGAGAACAGTTCGTTGTCGGCAAACCACGGGACCAGCGATGTCAAATCGCTTCTCATGCGGTGCCAAAGAAATTCTTTCTGTGCAGGCAAATCAATGAGCTTCATGACAACTAACCGATTCGAACAGGTCTTCGAGACCTAATGCGTTTAGCAGTTGAAGTTCCGTCGATGACCTGGGGGTTCCCGCTCCGGCTCAAGGGGATGAAGCCTGATGCAAAGCCCAAGCCGGTCAACAACATCGCCGATTTGACGAAGCCAATGTGGGTCGGACTCGCCCGCAAGGAAGAGTGGCGATGCCTGATCCCAATGACGGGTTTCGCGGAAGCAGAAGGTATCAAAGGAAGCATGACCAGAACCTGGTTCAGCGTACAAGGAGAACCGGTCTTCGCGTGGGGCGACTTGTGGCGAGTCAGTGACGAATGGGGTCCGGTTTATTCAGGCGCTATGACGGATGCCAACGAGGCAGTTGCCCCCGTTGATAATCGCATGCCCGTTCTGCTGCACCCTAACGAATATGAACTTTGGATGCACGGAAGCCTTGGTGATCTCTTCGCGTTACAGCAGCGTAAATATCCGGCTCAATCGATCCTTATGGAGAGGACCAACGATCTGTGGGTAGCCAAGCGGCAAGCGGTGTCGGAAGAGCCGACCTTGCTGTAGTCCGGCCGACCTTTTGGCCGGCGAGCTGACACGTCTGTCATGTCGCTCGAGCGAGCGGTCACATATGTTTTAGACAGCACCAGCCGCTAACCGCTCAAGCAGCCACCCGGTTTTTCGCTATTGTCTCGGTAGACGATAGTCAACGCTGCGATGCCCGCTTCATCGGCCGCACGCAGGAACGCGTCCCGAAATTGCTCCGGAGCGATCTGACCGCTGATCGCATCGACGCAAGCCTTCACCGCAGTGACATATTCTTCGCCGTCATCTGAAGGCCAGTCCTTGAGCAGCATATATGCCGCGTCGCCGAGGGTGCGGACGATCCTGTGAGCTGGTTGGCCGCGCAGAGCCAGCCCGACGGGTGTGAATGCAGAGGTTGCGTCCCAGTCCATGTTCTCGACCGCTCAAAGCAGGGATCGCAATCCCCAAAGAGCACCATACGCGTATATTCCGAATCCGTAATTGACGATTGGTTACCTGACGTGACCGGTTGTGAAGGTATGCGGTAGGAGAGGAGCGGGCGCTCTACGATTTGATATCGGAGCGCCCTACGCTACATCGGCCTTTTTTGGGATGCTGGCGAACCTTCCGCTATTTCTTTCGTTATGATCGTGGCCGCCAGGGATATCGTCAATGGGATGGGAAGCACTGGGGCAATGGGGTGAAGGTGCGGCTCGCATCGAACCACTTGCCGGTGGAGTCGCCAACGACGTGTGGAGCGTTCGCATCCACGGGCAGATCGCGGTTGGTCGTTTCGGCTCCAGGACCGACGCTGACCTCGCCTGGGAAACCGAGCTGCTCCAACATCTCGACCGTGAAGGGATGAACGTTCCAGTGCCGATCCCCACGACTGACGGCCGGCTGTTCGCGAACGGTCTGGTGGTCATGAAGTACATGGAGGGCGGACCGCCCGAGACGGAGTCCGACTGGCGTCGCGTGGCCGAAACGCTCCGCAAACTGCATCGGTTGACGCAGGGCTGGCCGCAGCGCCCAGGCTGGCGATCGTCGAGCGACCTCCTGCATGCCGAAACCGGAACGAGGATCAACCTTGCCGCGATGCCGCCGGAGGGCGTTTTTCGATGTCGAGCAGCATGGGCGCGGCTAGTCGGACGCCAGACATGCGTTGTCCATGGCAACCCCAGCAACCCCGGCAACGTCCGCATGACCGCGGATCGGGTCGCGTTGATCGATTGGGACGAGGCACATGTCGACGTCCCCGACCTTGACCTGGTGCTGCCCGGCAACGCTGCCGACCTCGACGACGGCACGCATGACATCGCCGCGCAAGCATCAGCTGCATGGGAAGCCGCCGTCTGCTGGCGGGACGAGTATGCAGTCAAGCGGCTTGCCGAAGTTCGCCCGGTCTGAGCAGTACCGACGCAAGCGCCCTTTCCCTGGCACGTTCACCTCCCGCGTTGTGCCGTTTCGACGATCACCGCTGTGACAGGCAAGTGGCCTTTCTCCAGCTTTAGGCGGAGTGTCAATAACTGCTCGACCTGTTTACACGCTCGCCGATGGAGGCTGCTACCGCGCAAGCGCCTGAGCAAGCGTTCCTTCGTGTACCAGATGCGGCCCGCGCCCTTGATCGCGCAGTTCCATCGCACGAATGATCTTGAGGCCCTCGTGGCTGTGCTTCCAATCCCTCGAAGCCTCGGTAGCCACGCAAAGATAATGGGTATCGCGGCACACCGTGCCTTTGAACTGTCCGCCTCGCTCGGCAATCATGCTTTGTACGGCCTTGCGCGGCCCGAGGTGAAACTTCCCCGTCAGCACGAACATGCGCTGGTTGAACACTACGTCGGCGTGGTTCTCGAGCGCGCCCTCGATCACGCCGACGTTGCCGAACGTCGACAGGCCGGTGTCGGTCGCGCTGTCGCCGACGAGGTGGGTGATCCAGGTGCAGATGTCGTCCGATTCCTCGTCTGTGATCTGCCCATCGGCGATCGATCTGACCGCTGCGTTCTTGAGGTTCAGCACGCGACGGTCCTCCTTGACCCGGGGGTGAGCATCTATCCGCGCAAGCAACGTCTCGACCTCCCGCGGTGTGATCCGGTTGTCGCAGGCGATACCGGCGCAGAAACCGTACAGTTCGTTGATCTCGTCGGCGTCGTTTTCGACGATGAAATCCCGCGACCGGAAAGTGACGATGTCCTCGACAATCTGGAACACCTCCTTGGGATCGCTCTCCCAGATGCGAAGGTCGTCAATCAATTCGCTGGCATCAGGGTCATGCAGCAACGCGAGGAAGTTCTGCGCCTCGACCTTCAACGGCGCGTACTCCGTTGTCTCGATCTTGCCGCTCGCCAGAACGCCCTTCAGGAAACCCACCCAGTAGGCCGTCGCCTTACGACTGTTCGATTTCGCGTGGATGCGCCCCAGCGCTTCGCCCCCGACTTCCAGCGAACCATTTCGAGCCTGTGCTACATCGACCATTGTTGCTCCCCTCGTAGCGATCAATGATCGCACCCTAACAATACTTTGGTGCGACGGCGAGTGCAGGCCAAGCATCTCTCTCAGAAATTGTTGTCTAGAGTAACCTCTGCAGCCGAGCATTACGCGGCTATGATCCGGAGGTCACCCTGCACCGTCCTGTGCTGGTTCTCCTCGTTCTATATCGGTCGAGTATGGGATTTCGGCTTCCTTTAACGCCAATAAAAACGACTGCCGAGCGCTTTCGTCTGAAACATGTCCGTCGTCGACGCCTTCACAGGCTTCAAGGGCCGCGATGTAAGCCACATCGCCCAGGGCGGGATTATGCGAGTGAACCGCGCCGCTCGCCTTGCGCCAGCCACCGATCCCGGAAAAGAGTATTGCGCGTGGGCCTGCAACGTCGTTTCCTGCAGTGTCTGCCATCCTACATATCTGCCGCTTCTCAGAGATTTTGCGGAACACACGTTGTGTTTCACAACGGTTGGTACGCGACCTCGATAACCCGTTGTGCTTGCTCAACCAAGGAACTAACGAGACTTTCGCCGTCGGCATTGAGCGGAACATCGAGATGTACCCAGACGTGGCCACCGCACTCAGTTAATTGCTGCGACAAGCCAGACGCGACAAGACGGTCGCGGATAACCGAGAACTTGGGCGTAAGACGGTGGAACCGCAGCCAAATAGGCGTCGTGTACCCCGCAAATGGATCGCGGACCCCCACGCTGAAGCAGGGCTGCTTAGTGCCAAGCGGTAGGCAGACATATCGACGCTGGTAGTCGTCGCGATCCTTGCCCATCGGGAGGACTCGGCTCTGCTGCGCCAAGCGGCGGGTAACTCGATCTACGAGATTGACGAATACCTCTTTCCGCTCGCGCCAAGCGAGCAGTTCGGAGCCACTTCTCAGTGGCTCTATGTCGTGGCCCGAAAGGACCCTGTACATGGCCTCAAATTGGGCGAGGTCACCGCGGAACGGGTCCGAGCGAACGTCTCTCAGAGTTACCAGAACCCCCTCCCAATCGATCACCGCAACGGACAAGTCGGAAGTTGTATCGTGCTGCCGAGGACCATGCCCGGTAAGAGGGGACGCGTTCGGCACCGATGCTTTCATCGCAGCAACGCGGTATTGAGGTACCAGCACCAGCAACATTCCACGATCAGACCTTTCTTGAAGGTCGCCAAGGTACGAACTGCGTTGGCCCTCACCAAACGCCGCGCCCAATTTCGCCTCGATCTTGACCACGAGCTTTCCGTCAGCCGTGCAGCCCTCCAAGTCGGGGCGGGCACCGTCTTTCTGTCGAGCCTCCGCTCGCCAAGTCAAGTCGGCGTCGATAGTTCGGCCCACCGCCTTGGAGATATGGTCCCCAAAGCTCTTGCGTGCATCCGGATTCTGGAGAAGGTAGGCAAGCCCCTGCGTGCACAGCAACTCTCCCTGTTTGGAGAGCGAGCTGAATTGGGCGAGGTGGGTCATGAGCAGTCGCATGATTAGCCTCTTGAAATTCAGGACCAGAGACGAGACCCAATGGATTGCATTGATGACTTCAAGAAGTTCATCGGTACGCGCCACTGGCGTTACGCGAAAACCATGCCGCAGTGGCCGCACGAATACTCGGTACGGCAATTCGATGATCCGCCGCAGGACCAGGCCCTGTTTGAGGAAGCCGTCTCATTTATCCGGACCCAGGGCGAACGAAGGTGGTTTGAGCCTACAAATAGAAGCGCTGTCTACCTTGACATCGACGGCCGACAGTATTGGACTATGGGCGCTCCGGTTAAGGAAACAACTATCATAAACCGCGCGTGGCTGGATTGGAGAGAGCGCCTTATTCGGCGCGAGCCAGGTTTGTGATCCTCCCGATTCGACTTTTACGAGATAGCAGCAGCCTCGAGACCCGACACTCGGCTATTGCAATGATCACATACTAAATCAGGGATATCATTCATGGAACACTCGGAGTTTCAGATCGGTCTGGAGTTCTGGTGCGGGAAGAGGCGGTGGAGGTGTACCGACGTCGGCACGCGCACAGTTGTCGCGATTGGCATCCACCCGGTTGAGATGACGACCGTCGAGGCTGATGGCACGAAAGAGCACGAAACGCTTACTTATGAGCAGGCAGTTGCAATGGGCTGGTTTGATGGCCCCCCGTATCGAGTGGCCGAGATAGTTTTCGACGAAGACGATCTCGAAGTCTGCACGCTTGAGAGGAAGGACCTATGAACCAGGCTCAGTGTCGGATCGATAGATTGCTGATGTGGATTTGTGAGGCCTGCGGTTGTTAAAGCTCCACGACTTCAGCCATCTCGAGATACCTGCAGAACGCATTTGCGAGCTGCATTTGGCGAGGGGTCTTGCATTCCGCCTCGAAGAGCTCCGGCGAAGCGACCATGATGGCCATGCATTTCGCGCGGCTCATAGCGACGTTTAATCGGTTCGAACTGTAGAGAAACTCCATCCCGCGCGGTGCGTCAGCGTAGCTGGATGTGGCCGTCGAGTAGATCGCGATCGGGGCTTCTTGACCTTGAAACTTGTCGACCGTCCCAACGTGTGCCCTCGGGATGCGCTTCTGAATCTCGAACACGTGAGCGTTGTAGGGTGCGATGATGATGATGTCTTCCAGCGCCAGAGGTCTGGTTACGCCCTTGCGATCGGTCCAGTGCATTTGTGAATCCAGCAGTGTTGCGACGATCCGACCAACGGCGTCTGCTTCTTCGATGGAACGCGACTGGTTGCCGGAATGGCGAACTGGGACGTAGCGGAGGCCAGTGCCCTTGAACGGTCCTGCCGAAGCCATCCCCTGGACGCCGCAGGTCTTCTCGGAGTCGAGTTTGCCTTCATAGAACAGTTCGGAGTTGAAGGCGGTGATGTCGGGGTGAAGCCGCCACGTCTTCTCGAGGAAAAGACCCTGCTCAGACGAGATGGTCTTCTGTCCCCGCAGAAGATGGTCAAGCGCCGATACTCCTGTCCCGTCGGGATGAGAGCCTTGCGTCGGTTGCTCCAGCTGTTGCGGATCGCCGAGTAGGACGAGTGTCGGCCCCGCCTGCGAGACCGCCAGCACGTTGGCGAGCGACATTTGTGCGGCTTCGTCCACGAACAGCACGTCAACGCTGCTCGCGGCGTCCTCGCGGGCCCAGAAGAAGGAAGTTCCGCCCATCAACTGCACATCGCCGGACGCGATCGCCATTACCGCCTTCCCATTGTCCATGTAGAACTGGATGTCGTCAGTATCCTCCGCCTTCGAAGCGAGCTTCTGGCCCGCGTGGACATTGGTGCCTTTTTCCTTGGCGACCTCGATCGTTTTGTCGATCAGGTTGCGGATCACCTTGTGGCTGTTGGCGGTGATGCCGACCCGCTTCCCCTGTTTGACCAGCGCGCAGATCATATGCGCCGCCGTGAAGGACTTCCCGGTCCCCGGTGGCCCCTGAATTGGAAGCACGCCACCATTGACCAGCGGCGCAATTCGGACTGCGCAAGCCAGAGTGTCCTCCCCATCCTTTTGCAGCGGTCCTTCGACCCGGGGTGGCCGGCGTAGGAGGAGATCGCGGGCAGCTTGATAGGAGCCGCTCCCCTCTATGCCGTGGTCGGCAACATACTCACCGAGCCTCATCAGGGAGTTTTCTTGTTCGGGGGTGCGGATGAGCGTGTGGGCAAAGACCCCCTCTTGATGGAGACCGGCCGACTTCTTGCTCTTCCTGACATCAATTGTCCGGGCATCCTGCGAGATCGCCACGACTTTGCCAAAGGGTTCTCCGCCCATGGCCCGAAGCTCGTCGTCGTCACGGATGTCCGTATCCTGCAGATCGAACTCATAGCGGTCGGTTGGGATGCCGCCCTTTGTCTGCTCGACCGTGCCGACGAACCGCAGCCCACCCAATGCCGCCTTCTCGTCCAGCAGTTCCTCCGCGGTCAGGTCGCAAAGCCGGAAGTACTCCCACCAGCCTGCCTTCGCTTCCCGCCGGTGCCAGCCGAGGCTGTGAGCGAGAATCCACCTGCCGTGCTCGGCAGGCGTCCTTTCGGCGGCGTCGACCGGCACGTCCCGTGTCAGCCGCTCGATGAGTTCCGCGACGCGGGCCTCGCGCTCCGAGACGCTTTCGCTCGGTTCTTCGTTCTCGGGGGAGGGGCGGTCGATGACGATGCCGGAAGCGACGGCATCGGCGCGGAGCCGTTCGAGCCAGTCGCGCAATGCTTCCGTCGATCGGCAGTCGTCGTCGTTGTAGGCGGCAACCACCGCTTTGGTATCGTCAGATACTGAGCGGCAGTCATCGAGTTCCAACGCCGCCTGAAGTGCTGAGAGCGCGACGTTCGCTTCCCTCAACGGCATCGAGCGCTCGAAACCGTAAAACGGCTCCAGTTTCTTGATCGAGTAGCTCTCGACGCTGGCCCGAATGGCATTGCGAGCAACGCTGTAGAGATCGACGAGCACGTTGCCGCGCAGGAGATTATCCACCTCGCTTTCACGCGTGGCATAGCGCCCCATGAGCCGCTTCAAAGTGCCGGGCTCATATGGAGCATAGTGGTAAATGTGGAGGTCCGGGAATTGTATGCGGCGTTCCGTGACGAAATCCATGAACCGCTCGAAAACGGCCTTTTCGGCGTTCCTGTCAAACGCCCAATCGGCAACACGAACCAAATCGCCTGCTGCGCCACGATAGTGATAACCAAACAGGTACTCGAGCCCGTGCTCGCCGATGAACGGATCGCCTTCGAGATCGAAGAAGATGTCGCCGGGAGATGGTTCGGGCAGCCGACAGAGCCCGGTGCCCGGAACCACTTCGAGCATTTCGAATTGCCGTTCGCCAGCCTCCCGGGCGCTCACCTGGATGTGGGCCTGCGCTCTCGCTTTGTCGAAACTCGCAGGCGAACCGCGGTCAGGTTTCCAGGGCATCGGCGAGGGAAGGTCCGCGAGCGCCTTTGTCGTTGTCACAGAATGCGCCCGCAGTTCCGCGATCTGGGTTTTCGAGATGTTGGCGACAAGACAGAGATGGTCGTCGGCGCGCCTCCGGGTATCGCACTGCTCGGCCCATCTGCAAACGTCGCAATGGTCCGTCGGCTCTGGGTAATGATCGCCCCGTGCGGCAGCCGTAGCCTCTTCGGTGGCCCTCCGCACTTTTCTGAAAAAAGCGGCAAAGTCAGAGACGCGGAAGGTCTGCGGCTCGAAGTTGGACCAGGGCACAACGACGTGCACAAACTCCGGCGCAATACCCTGTATAGTATGGAGAAGTTCGGCGTAGAGGCTTAGCTGAAGTACCGTACCGCCTTTCGTCTCTCGGGAGAGCTTAGTATCGATGATCTCGTACGACCACGGACCCAAGTCACTGGTTCGTTCCACCCTCCGCAGAACGTCCGCCCTCCCGATCCATCGGCCGTCGCGAAGCGCCGCCTGCACCACGATCTGCTGCCCTGAACGCATCGCGTCCATGGTCGCGCCGACGCTGTCATCGTTCACGTCAATGCCGTCTATGACGGTAGCATGGAGGCCTTGCGTTTTCAGATTATCGATGAATCCCTGTTCATGCTTCAGCCCACGCTCCCTCAGGACCTCGAGCAGCGGGTCCCAATGGACTGGCTTGGCCAAAGCTCCTTCCGCAACCTGGAGATCGAGCGCCGTCAAATGGCGACAGCTCAGATGCCCAATCAGATCATGCGCGCTGAGGATGAGTTGAGTGCCGACTCGCTGCATGATTCAACTGTAAGGAGTGCGAAGCAGCTTGTCGAATCTTCAGGCACAGTGCGTCGTCGCACTTGTGCAAGAGGTGGACTGGAAAGCCCAGCACCAATCGGGACGAACACTGCGAGAGGTCGTTATTGAAAATGCGAATTGGTCAGCATTCCGCCCGGAAGCGGCCGTTAAACGCCTCGATGAAGGCGTTGTCAGTCGGCTTGCCAGGGCGTGAGAAGTCCAAGGTCACGCCTTTGGCATAGGCCCAGAGGTCGAGATCGCGTGACACGAATTCCGTGCCCTGATCGACACGGACCGTCTTCGGGTAACCGACCTGCCGGCATACCCGTTCCAAGGTTTGGACGACGTCTTCGCCGCGATAACTGTGACGCGGATCAAGCACCGGCACATAGCGCGAGAACGTGTCGATCACCGTCAGAACCCGCAACTTCTTTCCGGTCGCCAGCTGGTCGCGAAGTCCATCGCCCAGACATCATTCGGTCCAAACGCCATTTGCCGATCCTCCCGCAGTTTGGCTTTGACCCGGCGCTTTGGCGTTTTGTTCCGCAGTTGAAGGCCCAAGTCTCTGTAAATCTTATAAGTTCGCTTGATATTGGTGCCCCAACCCTCACGCTCTGAGAGCACATGCACCCGCCGATAGCCGTAACGGACACGGGTCTCGCAAATCTCACGAATACGACGTTCCAGGCTGGCCTGATCGGCACGGCGAGAGGTGTAGTGGTAGGTCGACCGATCGAAGTTCAGTGCCCTACAAGCTTGCCGGATCGAGATCGCCCAATCGCGGCACATGCCCTTCACCACCTCCCGCTTGCGAGCAAGCCTTAAAGCTTTCGGCGAATGACGTCCTGCAGCATCTCGCGGTCGAGTGTCAGGTCGCGACGATCTTCTTCAGCCGTGCGTTCTCGTCCTCGAGCTGCTTCAACTTCTTCATCTCCGGCGGCAACATTCCAGCGTACTTTTTCTTCCAATTGAAATAGGTCGCCTGGCTGATCCCCGCCTTCCGGCAAATCTCCGCCACCGGCACACCTTCATCACCCTGCTTCAGAACGAACGCCTTCTGCGCGTCCGAAAATTGCGATGCCTTCATCGTCTTCCGTCCTTTCCCAGCCAGGAAAATGCACCGGAAAACTCTAACCAAAACTGGTCCAGTTTGAGGGGTTCAGATCAGTGGCCCCCGCGGAACGGCGAACAGGCACGTTGTAATTACTTCTGAACAGCCACAGCAAGCAGCTTCCATCTGATGGGAGCTGGCGGGTTATGCTGATGATGATTCTGCGGAGGCAATGGATTACCTTTGTTGGCCGCTATCTCATCACCGCAGTGAACACACCGATAGATTGCTGAATCGGGAGAGATAAATCCTGGCTGCCGTTCCGTGTCAAAATTGACGTGGTCAATCTGCTGGAAGTTGCTTGTGTATTTGTAGAGCATGGAGTGTTTCCTTTCTGGTTGCATCAGAAGGAGGACATATTCAGTTGAGTCGCGAAAGCTGCGGTGCAATCGCACGATGTGGAAATGCCGCAAATCCTGAACGCTGTGCACGTTGTTCGACTTATCCACAGTCGGTGGAGGAGCCAAATAGCATGGGCGTCCAGGCTAATTTCAAAGCCGAGTTTGAGGAATTCATGCTTCTCGCCCGGAACCTCAGGCAAGAAGGCCTCTTCTCTCGCTGACGCCGGTCAGTGCCTGAGGACTACACAAGCTAGGGCAGGGGAAACGAGGTTGATCTCGCGTTCGATGTCATAGGGCAAGTCGGCTTTGGCGACGCATCTAAGGGCGATCGCCAGCCGATTAACGACCGCCTCGAATACCGGACGATCAATGTGTTGATCACCCGGCGGTCTTGGGACGGCATCGCTCAGGGTCGACGTCGCAGCGACGAAAAAGGAAGCGACAACAGATTGGTTAAGAAGCAGGTCGCCTATCGAACTTCGACAATCATCAAACGTCCCCACGATCATAAACCGATACCCAGGGCCCTCAGACTGACGCGAGAACTCGACGTACGCGCCGTCCACCCAGGCGTCGGAAAGACCGCGGATCGGCAGGTTCGCGCCCCGGCCGAAATGCAGGTAGAAGTTGTCGTCTACGCGGGCTGACGGCATTTCTGGGATGGCGGGGGCCAAACCTTCCGCCACCGTGGACAGCAGCCGGGAGACATCGTGGAGTTTGCTGCCGCTCTGCTGCCATCTGGCCACAGTCTTGGCAACTTCTTCCGCACGCTCCATTCGCTCAGACAGAAGCGACAGATCGAGTGTTCCATACTCACCATAAACGATCTGATCCGCCTCAGCTTGTGACTTCGCTCGCATTATCTCGTGAGACGCTTTGTGCATCCGCAGCCTCATCTTGATCGAAAGTTCGCGGAATCGTTCTGAGTGATAGTCTGGCCTGCCATGTTTCATCGCGTGGGTTCCTCGTTTCACAGACAATGCTGCACGAGCTTGCAAGAGACGAAACGGCAAAATCCTCACAACGCTCCCGCTGAATTCAAGCGCGTCTAATCGCCCTTCCAAGTTGCCGAAAACCCTCTTGGCCATGCCAGGCCTTCTTTTGGGACACCAACCCCGCGGTCTGGGCCATGCGAGAGTTCCTTATACAGCAGCGAAGGCGACTTGACGTCTTTCGCTCTTTGAGAAATGCTAAGATGTCAGACCAATTCCACGGTCGGCTGCCTGAGAAGAAAAATGGGGAACCATGAAGGCAAATAGCAGCGACAGGCCGGTGATCCGGCCGCTTCCGGTCATGGACCGCGCGCGTCAGGTGACTGATGCGCTGGCGGATTATGTCGAGGAAGCCAGGTTGAAGGCGGGTGACCGGCTGCCGGCCGAGCGCGAGCTGATGGCAGCCCTTGCCGTCGGCCGCTCGACCATTCGCGAAGCGATCCGCCACTTCCAGGCGCTCGGCGTCATCGAGACGCGCAAGGGCAGCGGCACCTATCTGCTGAAACCGGTTTCCAGGGCGACGATTCACATGCCGCTGTCGTTCGACACGGTTCATCTGCGCGACGTGCTGCTGCAGACGCTGGAGGTTCGCCGCGGCATCGAATGCGAGGCGGGCATGGTCGCGGCGCGGCGACGCACGAACACGGATCTCGTCGTCATCGAGGAAAAGCTGAACGAGATGGAGCGGGTGCATATCGAGAAAGGCACCTCCGGCCCGGAGGATCTGGCCTTTCACCTCGCTGTCTACGACGCCACCCACAATCCGCTGTTTCGCCAGCTTCTCGAGCAGATGCGCGAGACCTTCGAGCGCTTTTGGGAACATCCCTTCGACCGGCAGGATTTCGCGCGCCGGTCCTTTCCCTTTCACCGTACGCTTTTCGACGCGATCGCTGCCGGGGATCCCGAGGCGGCGCGCGCGGAAACATTGAAAATTCTCGACATCGTCGAGGAAGACATCAAGGAAATGTCCAAATGAGTAACGGCGCAGAACCGTTCGATCTTGCTTCCCTCATCACGGCTCACGACGAAGGCAACTTCGCAGACGCCGTCGTGCCGCCGATTTTCCAGACCTCGCTTTTCACCTTTTCCGATTACGACGATATGATCGCCTCTTATCGCGGCGAGAAGGTGCGGCCGATCTATACGCGCGGCCTGAACCCGACAGTGCGTGCCTTCGAAGAAATGCTCGCCAAGCTCGAAGGTGCCGAGGATGCGCTGGGTTTTGCGAGCGGCATGGCGGCGATCTCGTCGGCGGTGCTGAGCTTCGTCGAGCCGGGCGATCGCATCGTTGCCGTCAAACATGTCTATCCCGATGCCTTTCGCCTGTTCGGCACCATCCTGAAACGGATGAAGATCGAGGTGACCTATGTCGACGGGCGCGACGAGGAGGCGGTCGCCAAGGCGCTGCCCGGCGCCAAGGTCTTCTACATGGAGAGCCCGACGAGCTGGGTGATGGAAGCGCATGATGTCGGCGCGCTCGCAGCACTCGCCAGACAACACGGCGTCGTCTCGATGATCGACAACAGCTGGGCAAGCCCGTTCTTCCAGCGGCCGCTGACGCTCGGCGTCGACCTCGTCATTCATTCGGCCTCGAAATATCTCGGTGGCCACAGCGATGTGGTGGCGGGCGTCATCGCCGGCTCGAAGGCGATGATTGCACGCGTCAAGGCCGAGGCCTATCCTTATCTCGGCGGCAAGCTTTCGCCGTTCGACGCCTGGCTCCTGATCCGCGGCCTGCGCACGCTGCCGCTGCGCATGCGGGCCCACGAGGCATCCGCTCTCGAAATCGCCAGGCGCCTGCAGAAGCTCGACGTGGTGGAGACGGTCTGCCATCCGGGGCTCGCCAACCGTCTGCCCGCCGGGCTCAACGGCACCTCGGGCCTGTTTTCGTTCATCTTCCGCGAGGGCGTCGATATCCGCGCCTTCGCCGATCACCTCAAGCTCTTCAAACTGGGCGTAAGCTGGGGTGGACATGAAAGCCTGATCGTACCGGGCGAGGTGGTGCTTCAGCAGAAGGCACAGCCAAATTCCGCACATGCCTTCGGCATCCATGCGCGATCCGTACGTCTCCATGTCGGCCTCGAAGGAACCGAGGCTCTGTGGAGAGACATCGAGGAGGCGCTCGCCGCCGCCTCACAATCCTGAAACCCGAGAGAAACCTAATAAGGGGGAACTGAGCCATGAAAAAACTAATAATCTCGACGCTCTTTGCTTCGATGATGGCGGGTACGGCGTTTGCCGATACCACGCTCAAGCTTGTCGAAGTCATCACCAGCCCGGAGCGCACCGAAACGCTGAAATCGATCGTCGGCAAGTTCGAAGCCGCCAATCCCGGCACCAAGGTCGACATCATCTCGCTGCCCTGGAACGAAGCTTTCCAGAAATTCGCGACCATGGTGTCCGCCGGCGACGTGCCCGATGTGATGGAAATGCCCGATACCTGGCTGTCTCTCTATGCCAATAACGGCATGCTCGAGAGCTTAGAGCCCTATCTTGAAAAGTGGGAACACACCAAGGAGCTGACGCCGCGCGCGCTCGAACTCGGCCGCGACGTCAAGAACACCGCCTATATGCTGCCCTACGGCTTCTATCTCAGGGCGATGTTCTACAACAAGAAGCTGCTTTCGGAAGCCGGCGTCGCCGCACCGCCGAAGACGATGGAAGAATTCACCGCCGCTTCGGAAAAGGTTTCCAAACTGTCCGGCAAATACGGCTACTGCATGCGCGGCGGACCGGGCGGCCTCAACGGCTGGATGATCTTTGCCGCCTCGATGGCCGGCTCGAACAAGTACTTCAACGACGACGGCACCTCGACGATGAACAGCCCCGGCTGGGCCAAGGGCATCGAATGGATGGTCGATCTTTACAAGAAGGGCTATGCGCCGAAGGACAGCGTCAACTGGGGCTTCAACGAAGTCGTCGCCGGCTTCTATTCCGGCACCTGCGCTTTCCTCGACCAGGATCCGGATGCGCTGATCGCCATCGCCGAACGCATGAACAAGGACGATTTCGGCGTCATGCCGCTGCCGAAGGGTCCCGACGGCAAGTCCTTCCCGACGATCGGCTATGGTGGCTGGTCGATGTTCACGACCAGCGGCAACAAGGATCTCTCCTGGAAGCTGATCGCCACCCTCGAAGGGCCGGAAGGCAATATCGAGTGGAACAAGCGCATCGGCGCTCTGCCGGCCTATACGGCGGCCGAGAAGGATCCCTTCTATGCCGGTGACCAGTTCAAGGGCTGGTTCGAGGAACTGGCGGACCCGAACACGGTACCAACAGTCATGCCGACCTACCTCGAGGAATTCGCCTTCTTCAAGGATTCGCTGGCGATCAAGACCTCGCAGCAGGCATTGCTCGGCGATATCTCGGCAAAGGATCTGGCCGACCAGTGGGCGGAATACCTCACCAAGGCGCAGCAAAAGTTCCTCGCCAAGAAATAAGCAACGGACTGACGGCGGCGGCCTTTCGAGACGGGGGCCGCCGTCGCTTCCTTGATGACACAGACGGCGCATGAACGCCGCGAATGGGAACTGCTGGCTGATGACCATTTCCGCCGATACGCTCGACATGCGTCGCGACCGCAGGCCATGGCTGCGTCGCGTTGCCGATGCTTCGGAGCCCTATCTCTACAGCGCGCCGTCGCTGATCCTGATCATTGCGGTGATGCTGGTGCCGCTGACGGTCGGCATTTCCTACGCCTTCCGCGATATCCAGCTGCTCAATCCGTTTTCCGGCGGCTTCATCGGGCTCGATCATTTCCGCGAGCTTGCCGGCGATGCCGCCTTCTACGGGGCGCTGCGGAACACGCTCTGGTGGACCGGCGCCTCCGTCGTCCTGCAGTTCGTCTTCGGGCTGATCCTGGCGCTGCTGCTCGACAAGCCGTTCAAGGGCCGGGCAATCGCGCAGGCGCTGGTCTTCCTGCCCTGGGCCGTGCCGTCCTTTCTCGCCGGCCTCAACTGGGCCTGGCTGTTCAACCCGGTCATCGGGCCGATCCCGCACTGGCTCTTCGCCCTCGGGCTGATGCATGAGCCGGGCAATATCCTATCTGATCCCAATTATGCGATGTGGGGACCGATTGTTGCCAATGTCTGGTGGGGCATTCCGTTCTTCGCCATTACGCTGCTTGCCGCCTTGCAGGCGATCCCGCGCGATCTCTATGAGGCGGCATCGATCGACGGCGCCGGCTGGTTCCAGCGCTTCCGCTCGATCACGCTGCCGTTTCTGGCGCCAACAATCGCCATCACCGTGCTGCTGCGTACCGTGTGGATTTCCAATTTCGCCGATCTCATCGTCGTCATGACCAATGGCGGGCCGGCGGACCGGACGCAGATCGTCGCCAGCTACATCTTCACGACAGCCTTCAGGCGGCTCGACTTCGGCTATGCCTCGGCGATCGCGCTGGTGCTGCTCGTGCTGCTGCTTGCCTATTCGATGCTGATCATCCTGCTCCGGCAGACGCTGCTGAACAAGGATTGAGGCCATGAGACGATCCGTCATTCCTACCATCGCACACCGTGTGGCGATTCTCTGCTATATCGCCTTCGCACTGTTTCCGCTGTTCTGGCTGCTCAAGGTCTCGGTGACGCCGAACGACCTGCTCTATAGCGAAGGCGTGCGGATGTGGCCGTCGCGCACGACATGGGATCACTATGCCTTCGTGCTGCGCCACAGCGCCTTTCCGACCTTCTTCAAAAACAGCCTGATCGTCTCGGCGTCGACGGCCGTCACTGTGACGATCTGCGCCTCGCTGTCCGGCTACGCGCTGTCGCGTTTCAATTTCCGGGCAAAATACTGGATCGTCGCCCTGATGCTGCTGACCCAGATGTTCCCGCTGGTCATGCTGGTCGCGCCGATCTTCAAGATCCTGTCGCCTTTGCATCTGACCAACAGCCTGACCGGGCTCGTCATCGTCTACACCGCCTTCAACGTGCCTTTCGCCACCTTCCTGATGCAGTCCTTCTTCGACGGCATCCCGAGGGATCTCGAAGAGGCGGCGAAGATCGACGGGGCGACGCAGTTCACGGCGTTTCGACAGATCATCCTGCCGCTGACGCTGCCGGGGATCGCCGCCACCCTCGGCTTCGTTTTCACTGCCGCCTGGAGCGAGTTGCTCTTCGCGCTGATGCTGATCAACGGCAATGACGCGGCAACCTTCCCCGTCGGCCTTCTCACCTTCGTTTCGAAATTCTCGGTGGATTTCGGGCAGATGATGGCGGCGGGCGTCATGGCGCTCATCCCGGCCGGCCTCTTCTTCCTGCTCATCCAGCGCTATCTCGTCCAGGGCCTGACGGCCGGCGCGGTCAAGGGTTAAACACATGGCATCGATCGATATCCAGAATATCCGCAAAGCCTATGGCCATGTGCAGGTGCTGCACGGCGTCGACCTCGAAATCCAGGACGGCGAATTCGTCGTGCTCGTCGGCCCGTCCGGCTGCGGCAAGTCCACACTGCTGCGCATGATCGCTGGGCTGGAGGAGGTCACATCAGGTGAGATCCGCATCGCCGGGGTCAGGGTGAACGAACTGCATCCCAAGGACCGCGATATCGCCATGGTGTTCCAGTCCTATGCGCTTTACCCGCATATGAACGTCGCCGGCAACATGAGCTACAGCCTCAGGCTCCGGAAGGTGGCGAAGGAGAAGATTGCAAGCGCGGTCGCCGCGGCCGCCGCCAAGCTCGGCCTCGATCCACTGCTCGAACGAAGGCCGAAGGCGCTTTCCGGCGGCCAGCGCCAGCGCGTCGCCATGGGCCGCGCCATCGTCCGCCAGCCGAAGGCCTTCCTGTTCGACGAACCGCTGTCGAACCTCGATGCGCGCCTGCGCGAACAGATGCGCGCCGAAATCAAGAAACTGCATGGCGACCTGAAGGCGACCTCAATCTACGTGACCCACGACCAGATCGAGGCAATGACGCTGGCGGACCGGATCGTTGCCATGCATGGCGGCGTGGTCCAGCAGGTCGGCAGTCCCCTGGAACTCTACGACCGCCCCGCCAATCTCTTCGTTGCCGGCTTCATCGGCTCGCCCGGGATGAATTTCCTCGAGGCCAGCTATGATGCCGGCGGCGTGAGGCTGAAGGACGGCACGATCGTGCCGCTTGCAAAGCCTCTGCCGCTTGTCGACGGCGCAAAGGTGACGCTCGGCATCCGGCCGGAGCATGTGCTGATGAGCGACGGCGGGGCGGGGCTTGCCGCCGACGTGGAACTCGTCGAACCGACAGGCTTCGGCATCATCCTGCACCTTGCCCTGCATGGTCTGCCGTTCAAGATCTTCACGCTGACCCGGGACGCACTGAAGGCAGGTCCGAAGGTCAATGTCGCCTTCCCGGCCCAATATCTGCATGTGTTCGACGGCGAGGGAAAACGCGTCGATTGAACAGCAGAGCCGGTGGCCCGTTGCTGTCGGTTTTGGCATACTCTCTTCGGCGGGGGCGGGGAGGCATAACATGCTCGTTGCGCAGATATCCGATATCCATGCCGGGCCGGACCTTTCGTCGCTCCAGACGCTGGAGCTGGCGATAGGCTGGCTGAAGACGTTCCGCCCGGATGCGCTTGTTCTCACGGGAGATCTGGTGGACGACGGATGGCGGCAAGGCTATCGCCTGGTCGCCGAAAGCCTGCGGTCGCTGGACTGCCCTGTCCACCTGTTGCCGGGCAACGGTGACGATGTGCAATTGATGCGCTCCGAACTTGCCGCCGTCGGCACATGGATCAATGCGACGGGACCGATGCATTTCCGGACAGCCGTCGATGGGCTGACCCTCCTCGGTGTCGATGTGACCGTCGCCGGTCAGAGCTACGGTGACGTCCTGCCGCATCTGCCGTGGCTGATGAGCGCGCTTGCCGACCTGACGACGCCCGCCCTTCTGTTCATGCATCAGCCGCCATTCAGGATCGGCATCGAGGCGCTGGACCAGGTCGGATGCCGGAACGACAGTGCGCTTCTCAGTACCCTGGAGACGATGCATAGGCTGCCGTTGGCGATTCTCTGCGGCCATGTCCACCGACCTGCATTTGGTCGGCTGGGAATGATCCCTGTCCAGACCTGCGGCTCCCTCTGCCCACCCAATCCGCTTCTGTTAGAAGGACGGGCCGATCTTCCGGTGATCGACGCTCCGTCCTTCCTCGTGCACCAAGTTAGCGACGGCGGCCTGGTTTCCCATGTGGTATCGATTCCGGCATCCGATGGCGGCGCATGAAATGGATTGAATGGGAAACCCTCCCGAACTGCGAGCGGAAAAATCTTTTGTCGCATCGCCCATGAGGGCTATATCCTCTGCGTGATCCTGCTGCTGGAATGGATGCTATGACCGACACTGTTCTCGACCGCTTTCTCCGTTATGTCGTTATCGATACGCAATCCGACCCCGCCTCGTCGACGCAACCGACCACCGGCAAGCAGAAGGATCTCGGACGGGTTCTGGTCGATGAACTGCTGAAGATCGGTCTTGCGGACGCACGTCTCGATGAACACGGCTATGTCTACGCGACCATTCCGGCCAATAGCGACAAGACGGTGCCGGTCATCTGTTTCTGCTCGCACATGGATACGGCGCCCGATTTCAGCGGCACGAATGTCAAGCCGCAGATCGTCGGGAATTATGCCGGCGGGGATATCAAGCTTGCCGGCGACACGGGCCGGGTGATCCGCGTCAGCGATCATCCTGAACTGCAGAACCAGATCGGCAACGATATCGTCACGACCGATGGAACGACATTGCTCGGCGCCGACGACAAGGCGGGATTGGCTGAGATCATGACCGCGGCTGGGATCCTCGTCGACAATCCTGATATCAAGCACGGGACGATCAAGATCCTGTTCACGCCCGACGAGGAAGTCGGGCGCGGCGTCAACAAGGTCGACCTGAAGAAACTCGGTGCCGACTTCGCCTATACGATGGACGGAGAGACGGCCGGCCATATCGAGGACGAGACTTTCTCGGCCGACGGCGTCGAGATCAGCATTTCAGGTGTGGCAATCCATCCTGGCTTCGCCAAGGACCGCATGGAAAACGCCATCAAGATCGCAGGCGCCATCATCGACCGGCTGCCGACGGATATTGCCCCCGAGACCACGGAAGGCCAGCAGGGTTTCATCCATCCCACCGGCGTGACCGGCTCGATGGAGAAGGCGTCGCTGAGCTTCATCATCCGTGACTTCACCGAAAAGGGGCTTACGGAAAAGGAAACGATGCTCGAAGCCATCGTCAAGGACGTGATATCTGCCTATCCCGGCTCGACCTATCATTTCCAGGTGAAGGAACAGTATCGCAACATGAAGGTGGTGCTCGATCGTCACCCGGAGATCGTCGAGAACGCTATCGAGGCGGTGCGCCGGGCCGGCATGACGCCGGTGCGCGGCAGCATCCGCGGCGGCACGGATGGCTCGCGCCTTTCCTTCATGGGACTGCCGTGTCCGAACATCTTCGCCGGCGGCCATGCCTTCCACTCGCCGCTCGAATGGGTGAGCCGCCAGGACATGGAAAAGGCCGTCAAAACGATCGTGGAACTGGCAAAGGTCTGGGAAGAGCGCGCCTAGGCGCGCTTCCGCCTAACTCTTAAACCGAAAGGCGGTTTAACCGCCGTTCGCCGGAAGGCTTTCACGCAGCATCACGCTGTCATAGGCGGGGCGGGGAATAGGGATCGCAATGGGCATTCCCGGCTCGGGCTCGACCGATGTTACCGGCAATGTTTCCGGCGCGGTCACCGGCGCAGTTATCCGCATCTGCCCCGTGCTCGCCGTCGCCATGGGGTCCGGCGCCGGCAGAGGAACGGGAACCGCCGAGGGAATCAGTGCCTCGAATTGCGGCGGCAGCATGCTTTCGCCGGGCACATAGTTCATCGCCACCTCGTAGGAGGGCAGCGGCGGCGGCGTTTCAAGCGTGCCGTTGGCGTCGCGCTTCTCGTAGAAGGCGTTACCGCCGGCGACCGTCACATAGTGCATGTTGTCATAAGGGAATTTCAGCCCATCGGTGTGGAAGAACATCGCGTCCTTCACCGCGGGATGGCGTGCGCCCTTAATAAGGATCGCATCGGCCGCGCTAGCAAGCTCAGTTTCCGCCTGCGGTTTGACTTCGCGCGTCATCACGCCGGGCGCGAACTGCCTTTTCTGGGCCACGACGCCGCAGATCGACGGGGGATAGGCGCCGGAGGTGAGCCGGTTCATGACAACGGTCCCGACCGCCATGTAGCCGTCCTCGTCCGAATGCTGCGATTCGAAATACATCGCGCGCTGCAGGCACTCGCGGTCTTTGGCCGTATAATTGAACGTGACTTTCGTCGCTTGGCCCTGCTTCGTCTTGGTGTTCGCCGCCGTTGCCGCCGGTTTCGATGTCGTCGTGCAGCTTGCCGCTGCCAGTCCTACGAACAAAACCCCGATCAGGGATTTTCCAAAGGAAATCTCCGCCCTCAACGCCAGGTGCCTCCTATGGGATTAGTCCAGCCCTTAATGATTAAGCGAAAACGTTTTACTCGTCATATGACTGAAATACAAACAACCTTAGATAACAAAAACCTTAAGGGACTCTCGCCAAATACGATTCCGGCGATAAGCTATTGCGTAATTCCTGAGATGGGAATCGATTCCAGCATAAAATTATGAAGAAATTCAATGTGTTGCAGAGTCGCGCGTTTGAAAAGACGCACGACTCTGTGGGCGGCGGGCCCCCAATCTCCATCAACTGCGGAACAGTTTCCAGCGGGTCGGCTTGAAGGCTACCCGGTTGCGGTCAAGCCTGTCGGCCTCGCTCGGCGGCAATTCGATCTCGATATGCGGGCGATCATTGCCGATATCCAACTCGATATGGCGGGTGCCGGCCACGCGGCGGCTGGAGACCGGATGGCCGGCAATACAGTTTTCGGCTGATTCGCAGAGCCTGACGTCGTGCGGGCGGAAATAGAGCTGCGCCGTGCCATCAGGCTCGCCCTCGGCATTGAGGCCGAGCGAGCGGCCTTCAAAGCGAATGTCGCCGTCAGTAATCTCGACCTGCAGGCAGTTCGACTGGCCGATGAAGCCGAAGACGAAGGGAGAATTCGGATTGTCGTAGACCTGGTCGGGCGTGCCGACCTGTTCGATCGCGCCCTGGCTCATGACCACGACGCGGTCGGCAAGCTCCAGCGCTTCATCCTGGTCGTGGGTGACGAAGACGGTGGTATGTCCTGTGCGATCGTGGATATCGCGCAGCCACTTGCGCAGGTCCTTGCGCACCTGGGCGTCGAGCGCGCCGAAGGGTTCGTCGAGCAGCAGCACGTTCGGCTCGACGGCCATCGCACGGGCGAGCGCCACACGCTGGCGCTGGCCGCCCGAAAGCTGGGCCGGGTAGCGTTTTTCGAGACCGGAAAGCTGGACGAGCTCGAGCAGTTCGAGCGCCCGCCTGCGGATGTCGGCCTTGGGCGGCCGCCGCGCGCTGTTTCTGACCTTGAGGCCGAAGGAGACGTTTTCGAGCACCGTCATGTAGCGGAAGAGAGCATAGTGCTGGAAGACGAAGCCGATATTGCGCTGCTGCACTGATTTCTTCGAGGCATCCTCGTCGCCGAAGAAGATCAGCCCCTCCGTCGGGCTTTCGAGGCCGGCGATCAGGCGCAGCAATGTCGTCTTGCCGGAGCCCGAAGGGCCTAGCAGTGCGATCAGCTCGCCGGAGCGGATGTCGAGCGAGACATCGTGCAGTGCCGGAAAACGATCGAATTCCTTGCGAATGTTTTGAACGCGTACTTCCATTCCAAATCCTTCAGTGCCGCCGGCTGGCGGCGATTTCCGCGCTATAGCGCATTTCCAGCAGCGTCTTCAAAACAAGAGTCACGAGCGCGAGCAAGGCCAAAAGTGTAGCGACGGCAAAAGCGCCGGTGAAATTATACTCGTTATAGAGAATTTCCACCTGCAGCGGCATGGTGTTCGTCTGGCCGCGGATGTGGCCAGAGACCACCGAGACGGCGCCGAATTCACCCATGGCGCGAGCGTTGCAGAGCAGCACACCGTAGAGCAGACCCCATTTGATGTTCGGCAGCGTCACGTACCAGAAGGTCTGCCAGCCGCTGGCGCCGAGCGAAAGGGCTGCCTCCTCGTCGGCGGTTCCCTGTTCCTGCATCAGCGGGATCAGCTCGCGGGCGACGAAGGGGAAGGTGACGAACATGGTGGCGAGGATCAACCCCGGCACGGCGAACAGGATCTTGATGTCGTGAGCGCTGAACCACTGGCCGAGCCAGGTACTGGAGCCGAACAGCAGAACGAAGACCAGGCCCGATATGACGGGTGAGACCGAGAAGGGCAGGTCGATCAGTGTCGTCAGGAAGGCCTTGCCCTTGAACTCGAACTTGGCGATCGCCCAGGCGGCGGCGACCCCGAAGACGAGGTTGAGAGGCACGCTGACGCCGGCGACGATCAGCGTCAGGCGGATTGCCGACAAGGTCTCGGCGTCGGCGAGCGCCACGAAGAAGGGGGCAGGCCCTTTGCGGAAAGCCTCGACGAAAACTGCTGCGAGCGGCAGAAGCAGGATCAGCAGCAGGAAGACGAGCGAAAGAATGATCAGCGTGAAGCGCGCGATCCTGTTTTCGGTGGTCACCGAACGCAGCTTCACCGGTTGAACGGTCGCATCAAGCGCCATAGCCGTACCTCCGCCTGCTCCAGCTCTGGATGAGATTGATAACGAGCAACATGGCGAACGAGATGACCAGCATGATCGCCGCAATACCGGTCGCTGCCGCGTAATTATACTCTTCGAGTTTGATGATGATCAGCAGTGGCGCGATCTCCGATTTGAACGGCAGGTTGCCGGCGATGAAGATGACCGAGCCGTATTCGCCGACGCCGCGGGCAAAGGCGAGCGCAAAGCCGGTGAGCACGGCGGGCGCCAGCCCTGGCAGCAGCACGCGGAAAATCGTCTGGAAGCGATTGGCGCCGAGCGTTGCCGCAGCCTCCTCCACTTCCTTGTCGATTTCCTCCATGACGGGCTGCACGGTGCGCACCACGAAGGGTAGGCCGACGAAGATCAGCGCAACGACGATACCGGCTGGCGTAAAGGCGATCTTGATGCCGAGCGGCGTCAGGAACTGGCCGATCCAGCCGTTCGGCGCGTAGAGCGTCGTCAGCGCGATGCCGGCAACGGCAGTCGGCAGCGCGAAAGGCAGGTCGACCATGGCATCGATGACACGCTTGCCGGGAAAGCGGTAACGCACCAGTACCCAGGCGAGGATGATGCCGAAGACAGCATTGACGATCGCAGCGATGAACGCGCTGCCGAAGCTGATGCGCAGCGCGTTCAGCGTGCGCGGATCGAGTGCGATCGACCAGAATGTTTCCCAGCCAAGCGCGCTCGACCGGACGGCGAGGCCCGAGAGCGGGATGAGGATCAGAAGGGTGAGCCAGGTCAAGGTAAGGCCGAGCGCCATTCCGAAACCCGGAATGACACTCGGCCGCTTGAACCGCCACCGCGTGGGGCTATGTGCTTTCATGAAGTCTATTATTGGGCCGGCTTGTAGATTTGGTCAAATACCCCGCCGTCGCCGAAGAATTTCGGCTGTGCGTCTTTCCAGCCGCCGAAATCGTCGATGGTCGCCAGCGTCAGCTTCGGGAAGCGGGCGATGTCAGCCGGATCGGCGGCTTCCGGCTTGATCGGGCGGTAGAAGTGCTTGGCGGCGATCTTCTGGCCTTCGTCCGAATAGAGGTAGTTGAGATAGGCTTCGGCGACCTTGCGCGTGCCCTTCTTGTCGACATTGCCGTCAACGATGGCGACTGGCGGGTCGGCACGGATGGAGAAGGCCGGCGTCACGATCTCGAACTGATCGGGACCGAGCTCTTCAAGTGAAAGATAGGCTTCGTTTTCCCAGGCAAGCAGCACGTCGCCGAGGCCGCGCTGGACGAAGGTGGTCGTGGCGCCGCGCGCGCCTGTATCGAGAACCGGAACGTGCTGCAGCAGTTTCGTCACGTAATCCTGCGCCTTGGCTTCGTCGCCGCCATTCGCCTGCTTGGCCCATGCCCAGGCGGCCAGGAAGTTCCAGCGGGCGCCGCCCGAGGTCTTCGGATTTGGGGTGATGACCTGCACGTCGTCCTTGACCAGGTCGCCCCAATCCTTGATGCCCTTCGGGTTGCCCTTACGGACCAGGAAGACGATCGTCGACGTATAGGGTGTCGAATTGTTGGGGAACTTGGTCTTCCAGTCGGCCGGGATCTTGCCGGTCTTCTTGGCGATGGCGTCGATATCACCTTCGAGCGCCAGCGTGACGACGTCGGCGTCAAGACCGTCGATGACGGAGCGGGCCTGCGCACCGGAGCCGCCATGCGACGCCTGGATCGTTACGGTTTCACCGGTGTCCTTCTGCCACTTGGCGGCAAAAGCAGCATTGAAATCCTTATACAATTCGCGAGTCGGATCGTAGGAAACGTTAAGAAGCGTCTGATCCGCGAATGCAGGAGCGATGCTCCCGATTGCGAAGCTGCCTGCCATGACCGCGGCTGCGATGAGCCGGGTGAGCCGTTGTGTCTGCATTGGGGAACCCTCCGTGTTTGTGCCTAAACACTATCAAGTCAGTCGTATAATGAAACAAAGGTTCTTCCGGTTCCGGCGCTACCGTTAGAATGTCATTCCATTTAAGGGGTAATTTGGAAATGGACGTGCCGAAGTTGGCCGCGGCCAATTGGTCGCCCGGCGCTGCCCGCCGCAGGGCCGTGTTTTTCTGGCCACAGTTCCTCCACGAAAACGACATGGTGATGCAGATTTTTGCCAAGATTTTGCCGCGATGGCACTTGTGGATTCCTATATGGCCTCCGTTGCGGTCGTATTCGCCGACCGCAACGCGGGGGCAACCCTTGAAGTGCGCCTCGCATTCCAAACCTGTTTAGGGCCATTCAAAATGAATATCAGAACTATCCTTTTTGCCTCCGTTGCCGCCCTTGCCGCGGCCTCCGGAGCCCGCGCAGCCGACGCCATCGTGGCGGCGGAACCCGAGCCTGTGGAATATGTTCGCGTTTGCGACGCCTACGGTACCGGCTATTTTTATATTCCGGGGACGGAAACATGCCTTTCGATCGGCGGTTACATCCGTACCGAAGTGCGTTTCGGTGACCATATTTCCGGCGACTCCGACGTAGACTTCTGGACCCGCGGTCAGGTCACCTTCCAGGCCAAGAACGACACCGAGTACGGCACGCTCACCGGCGTCATCACGCTGCGTTACAATGTTGACAACGCTTCTGACCAGGAAGCATTGCTCGATGAAGGCTACATCGATATTGCCGGTTTCCGCGTCGGTAAGCTGTATAGCTGGTGGGATGACGACATGAGCGGCGAGACCGATACGCTCGCCAGCAACGAGACGACCCACAACTCGATCCGTTATCAGTACGAGAATGGCGCTTTCGCGGCCGGCATTTCGGTCGACGAGCTGGAAGAAGACTACGCCACCAAGCCGGGCGATGGCCCGAACAACTTTGGTGTCGCAGGCCAGGTCTCCTACAAGGCCGGCGCCATCAGCGCTTACCTGCTTGCCGGTTATGACACCGACACCAGCGAAGTCGCGGTCCGCGGCATCGTCTATGCCGACATCGGCCCGGGCACGCTCGGCATTGCCGGCGTATGGGCAAGCGGCGCCAACTACTACTACGAAGAGTCCGAATGGACGATCGCAGCAGAGTATGCCTTGAAGATCAACGACAAGTGGTCGGTCACCCCCGGCTTCCAGTACTTCGAAAACATCGCTCTCGAGGCTGACGGTAACGGCTTCACCGGCGGCAGCGCCTACACGACCGGTGTCACCATCGACTACCGCATCGTCGAGGATCTGCGTACGAAGCTCAGCGTGCAATATCACGATGAGGACGAAGGCGACGACGAAGTGTTCGGCTTCCTGCGCTTCCAGCGCGATTTCTAAGATCGTCTCTTTGCAGACGAGTGGGCGCGACCTTCAGGCCGCGCCTTTTTTAATTTAGAATAATGTCATCACACCCGTGAATCGGCGATGAAATCGGAATAAAATTCGTCGACCGTTCTTGCCTTGCGCATAGCGGCGAGCGCGCCGTCCGTTTGCAGCCGCCTGGCAATGGCCGATAGCACGTTCAGATATTCGCCACGATTATTTTCTCCGAAGAGCAGCACGAAGGCGATGTCAGTCGGGATATCGTCGATCGCCTCGAAATCCAATGGTTGGGCGAAGCGGAGGAGAAGGCCGCGCGGGCTGGTCATGCCGCCGATCGCCGCATGCGGGATGGCGATACCATTGCCGATGCCGGTGGAGCCGAGCTTCTCACGCGCTTCGAGCGCCTTCAGGATGGTCTGGCCATCGACGGAGAAAGCCTTGGCGGCCTTGTCGGCTATGATCTGCAGTGCGCGCCATTTGGTCGGCGCCGACACGCCGATGAAGGTGTGCTCCGGCCGGATGATGTTGGGAAGGTTCATGTCATTCTCGATACTGTTCGGGCAGCGGGAGGGAAGGGAGGTCAATCCGGTTCCCTGAGCCGGTAGCCGACGCCGGTCTCCGTGGTGATATAGTGCGGCTGGTCCGGAATCTGTTCGACCTTTTGCCGCAGTTGCCGGACGTAGACGCGCAGATACTGCACATCCGCCGCCGGCCCCCATACCTGCTTTAGAAGAAACTGGTGTGTCAGCACCTTGCCGGCATGCTGGGCGAGCACGCGCAGGATGTCGTATTCCTTCGGCGACAGTTTTATTTCCTGGCCGTCGACCTTGACGATGCGCTTGACGAGATCGATCGACAGCCCGCCGGTCTGGAAGATCGCCTTTTCGCCCTGTTGCTGCAGGCGGTGGCGCAGCGCCACGCGGATGCGGGCGCCAAGCTCGTTGATGCCGAAGGGTTTGGTGACGTAATCGTCGGCGCCGCTTTCCAGCGCCTTGACGATACCAGCCTCGTCGGTGCGGCTGGACAGAATGACGACCGGCATGGAAAGCCCTTCGTCGCGCCACGCCTGCAGCAGGTCGTGGCCGGGGGTGTCGGGCAGGCCGAGGTCGAGCACGATGAGATCGGGCATGTCATCGGCGACCGACTGCCGGGCGGCGCTGGCGTTTGCCGCCTCGCGCACCTCGTAGCCCTGCGCGGTCAGGCCGACGCGGAGCAGCTTGCGGATCGGAGGCTCGTCGTCGACGACGAGGATTTTAACGGCTGAACCGGTCATCGGAGTTCATCCAGTTTCGGAATGTCGTTGGGTTTCGGCAGGCGGATGGTGAAGACGGCGCCCGGACGGCCCGTCCGGTTGCCGGCGGTGATCGTGCCACCCATCGCCTCGATGAAGCCGCGGCAGATGGAAAGGCCAAGCCCGGTGCCGGCGCGCACCTGATCGCCTTTGCGCACGCGGTAGAAGGTATCGAAGACGCGGTTGAGATCGGCCGGCGGAATGCCTGGGCCTTCGTCCGAAATCTGCACGACGACGTTGTCGGCATCGGCCCAGCCCTCGATATGGATCACCGATCCCCCGGGCGCGTATTTCGCGGCATTGTCGAGCAGGTTGAAGATCACCTGCTCGAACAGGACAGGATCGACGCGCACCATCGGCAGGTCGGCGGGAATGTTCATCTCGGTCTTGTGGCCGTCGAGGATCTTGGCGGCACGGCGCAGCGCGCTGCCGACGATATCGCCGGCATAATGCAGCGCATAGTTCGGCTCCATCGCACCGGATTCGATCTTGGTCATGTCGAGCAGGTTGGCGATGAAGCGGTTGAGGCGTTCGGATTCGTCGACGACGGTCGACAGCAGGTCGCTGCGGTCTTCCTCCGGCATCGAGGCGAAATAGTCGCGCAGCGTGCCGGCGGCGCCGAGGATGGCGGCAAGCGGTGTCTTCAGGTCGTGCGAGATCGAAGTCAGTAGGGCCGAGCGCAGCCGGTCTGCTTCGGCCCCAAGTCTTGCCCGGTCGACATCAGCGACGAGCTGGACGCGTTCGATGGCAAGGGCCGCCTGGTCGGCCAGCGCATCGAGCAGCCGCTGCTGTTCGGGCGTCAGCAGCGGCCCGTCGCGGCGATCACTGTCGAGGCCGATGACACCGACGGCGGTGCGCCCGGTTCTCAGCGGCACATAGAG
>NZ_JALBGX010000120.1:0-20009 GCF_023006465.1 Rhizobium sp. PRIMUS64
TGGGCGATGGACTTCGTTCACGACCAACTCGCAACGGGTAAGAAACTGCGCGTGCTGACGGTGGTCGACACCTTCTCGCGCTACGTGCCGGTGCTTGATCCACGTCATAGCTATAGAGGCGAAGACGTTGTGCAAACCCTTGAACGGGTGTGCCAAAAAGCCGGCTATCCGAAAACGATCCGTGTCGACCAAGGGACCGAGTTCGTGTCGCGCGACTTGGACCTGCGGGCCTATTCCAAGGGTGTGACGTTGGACTTCTCACGCCCCGGCAAGCCGACTGATAATGCTTTCATCGAAGCGTTCAATGGCCGCTTCCGTGCAGAATGCCTGAACCAGCATTGGTTCCTGACCCTTGCGGATGCCCGCGAAAAGATGGAGGATTGGCGTAGATACTACAATGAGGAAAGACCTCATGGTGCGATCGGCAACAAGGTGCCGATCTCGTTGGTGAATTCGGGAGGCGCAACCAGCCCGCCTCCCTGAATGAAGCCGGAAAACTCTAGCATCCGGTGGTCCAACGTTTGGGAGCGGTTCAGAAATTCTCAGTGGCAGGTCAGACGCCGGATGAAAATTCGGTGACAGGTCATTTGAAGGCCAACCACCTACCTTCCTGCCGAACACTGGCAGACCAGAAAACAAGGGGCGCAGCCAATACACGTCGCTTGATCAGTGCTTGTGAGATACGCCGGAGCCAAAGAGGAGCCGTAGTGAGTAGTGAACGCACTGTCATGCAGGTTCCTCCATGTCGCCCCCCCCCCCCGCGCCAAGAACGCTAGGGCACACCCCCGGATTGCTTGATTGCTGGGCAGATTAGCGAAGAATTCCGCCCTATATGAGCCGTTTCAACCGCACTTAAACGCGCGCTACATCTGAATAGGTCTTAATTGTTGTTAAGCCATTATCGACCAGGCCAGTTCCCGCCTCGGCGAGCTTTTGGAGGTTGTCGAAGCCAAATCGATGTACGTCGCGGAGCGTCTTCGAGAGTACTACGAGCCGCCCCGCCGTGAGTAATATCCGACCGAATCCCTCATGGTTCACAGTCAACACCGGTGACGCCATCAGTCCGGACTGCTCCTCTATAGCAAGTGCTACGGCGGCATAGAAGATCTCAAGCCGCCACTGCACCTCTAGGTCAGGTCCCCCGATGAGAGGAATCGCCCTACGCTGCTGCCTCGTCACGATGAAATCACAGAGCAAATCGGTGTCCGATTTCTCTTGCCACAATTCAAAGGTGTCTTGAGCACGCATCAGACGCAAGAGGCACTTAATGAAAGGCGTGGCGAGAGCATCTTTCTCATCTAATCGAGCATTGTTGGGGACAGGGGTGACGTTTGACATCAGTTAAAATCCTCCTGAGTGTTGGATGCGGTTTGACTAAGGGCCACACCCGCTTCCGGTAACACCATCCCTTAAAATGGTGCGGCAGATGGGACCTGTGGCGACGCAACTTGGCCCGGACGAATGACATGGCCCCTCGAAACGGGGCGGCCGCAACAACAACGGCAAGCGGCGGGCAACGCTGGCGGGCTTGACGAAAAGCGCTTCACAAGCGAGATTCCCGTCGCGATAGTCCAGTGGCGGTAGGTTTCGCCGCGAACTCCACCCTCAACCAACCTATTCGCCGCCAGGTGTAAAACCGTGTCTCGGGCTTTCGAATTGAGGATCAGGCGGGGGGTGGAATCAGCTTTTCGAGGTCGACAAGGACAGTGAGAGTATCTTGAGAGGCCGTGTACTTGCCGATACCCCCTTTTCCGTGCGAACTGATGCAGACCTGCCATGTATTTTCCCTTCAAGGTTCAAATCGACTTCGACCGGACGCCACACGTTCCACCAGGCGATTGCCCGCCGCGTAGTTCTGGGAGTTCAAGACTCATGCCAGTCTCCTCCGCTGAGGTTCGGAACACGGCATCTGTATTGTTTCCAGCTTCTTAGCTAGCCCATGAAGAATTGATCGAGGACAACGTTGTCGTGAACCGGACAAGACGCGGTGGGGATCGAAGAAATGGCATCCCGGTGCAGCGGCGGAAGCCTATTCTCCGGCCACGTCAGCAACAAATGACACCCGCCGAAGCCGCTCCGCTCTCAATTCGCGGATTGGGCGCAATGTCCGGCCGCTTGCCGAGGTGCAGCCGGTCGATCTTCTTTGCTTGGCGATCACAGCGCCTCCCAGTGATGGACTCCGAGACCCGCATGCATCACTGGCTGGAGCTCCCTTCCTCGACAGTTAGCGCCGTCATTTGGGGGAATGCCGCGGGCAAATGGAATGCGGCATAGGCCCCCGCGACGCCGGCGACAGCTCAACAACGCTCTGAATTTCCACAGTGAACGGCTGTTAGACGTAGCCGGCAAAGGGGAAGCTCACGAAGATCAGATGGCCCTTCAGGGCCGGGTCCTGGTCCGATGCCCACCGGATCGACCGGCCGCAAGGTTTTAGGACCGTTTCAACAACCAGCCCCTGGGCGCCTCGGCGGCGTGTATCTTAAGTTGCCGGCGTGCGTCGGCCGCGTTCACTCTCTATCCGCACCAGAACACGGCACCCGGGGGATCATGCTGCCGGCACGACCTAGCTGGCCGGTACCGTCGGCGCCGGCAAGAGGATGACTGTGGCAGCGGCCGTCATGGAGCAGTGCTGCCTCGGTGTGACCGCTGAGGCGATACTCGCTGTTTCCGGTCATTGCTTAGCACAGGCCGGAAAAGCGTTTCTGGTACCTTAGCGAACGCTCGCGATTTTAGCAGGGACAACGGGACCTGGCGGCAAGCGGACCCCAAACAAGTGCGAAGCAAACCGAATCTTTGGCAACCTCAAAGAGGGTGGAGTCGATACCCTGGGGGTCAAGCGCCCGCGTCGTCGCGGAGCATTGGGCGCGAGGGGTTTGCGGATTCTCGATACGTGATTGGCACATCAGTCGGACCTCAGCCGATCTTCGTGCAAAAGGATCCTTTAAAAATGGGCCCCTTAACGCGTGCCTTGGCATGCTTGCTTGCTGACGAAGTTTAGGTTGAGAATTGAACACCGCTAGTTATTCGCAGGATTGCTCGGCAAACGAACGAGGCGGGGTGGCGTTCCAAGCATGAGCTGGGACAGATAGGGAATGTCGCGCACGCTCCAGCGAACTGCTAGTGCTACGGCAATGATCATCGTCCCGAGAATTCCCGCCGCGCCAGACCTCATTGTGGGAGCCCATTGTTCTCCGTATTGTATCAAATCCATGAGACGGAATACCGTAGCCTGCACCAGGTACAACACGAGCGTGCTCTGCCCCACTTCCACGGCGATAAAGCGAACCACCCGGTTCGAGCGTCCAATTTTCCAGGATTGAAGCAGAATCTCGATCATCACTGCAGAGGCCACTGTCGAGCCAAAAAACATCAGAAGGATATCTTTTGCCGACTGCAGATCCTGGATTAAGGCGAGATTGTTGTAGACATAGGTGTCCTCGCGCCACGCCATGAAGCACAAGCTAGCCGCGATAGAGGCGGACATCATCAGGAGTGGCTTATGATACCGCATTATGCTCGTCCACCAATCTCTCGACTGCGCAAATGAAAATCCCATGCAGAAAAAGGGATAGGTGTACTTTATGAGAGGGAATATAGAAAACGTCACGGGGGCAACTGCGACCAGTATGGATGAGACAAGCAAAGAGCGTGCCGACCCGGAGTTGAAGATCGAAATAAGTTTGACCAAAAGAAAAGAAGCAAACGCAGCCCAGATGAACCAGTATGTGCCGACGAAATCGTGCATGAATTGCAACAGGTTGCCAGGTGCGTCCGGCGGCCGGGGAAACATGAGCAATTTGACTGCCTCCAAAAGGGTGCACCAGAACAGCGTCGGCACCAGGAGCTGCAGCGCGCGATCACCGATGGCTTGCCTGAACGATTTGCCTAGTAGCCCTGATCTAGAGAGATATCCGCTTATCGCCATAAAGAGAGGCATGTGAAACATGTAGATCGATTTGAAGCATGCCGAATCCCAGAAGCCATCACCCTCGTAAAAGATATATTGTATCAGGTGACCGAAAATCACCAAGACAATGAGTATTCCTTTGGCGAAGTCTAAAGCTAGATCGCGATCGTCGGCCTCTGGCGCCTCAGGCACTGTCTTTCCACCTACAATTCTTGCTCGCATTCTCAACATCTCACGATGCCTACGGGAGCCTTTGAAAGCGGCATTTTCCAACCTCTCGTTCATCATGCAGGCTAATCCAGCTTCCGATCAGCGCTCCGACTTCGGCATGCTGAACGACGGCCAACGGTCATACAATTTGCCTGGGTTCCAAGTTCACAGGGCGACCGTGGCGACTTAGGCCCAGTAGCCGTTTTCGGCGTGTCCATTGGCTGTTTTTCGCCGCAACGTACGCCCCGCCTAAACTCGCTGCCGCGCAACTGCTTGGGCTGCCACGTCGTCGAAATCTTCTAACGGACATTTGCGCGTATGCAAGTAGCGCTGCTTGACTCTGCACTCGGCTATTGTTGCGATTGCATATGATTCTCCATGCCAAACTTGCGCGACACCGTATCAAAAGAACATATTGCCGATTCAATGGCTCCTAGCCGCTGTGGGTATCGTCTATCACCTACCGGCGCTTGGGTGTGGATCGGCACCCCAGCGCAACCCCCCAGACGCTGGAGATTTGCTCCATTAGATCCGCCGCCCAACGTGTCCTATATGGCAGCCTCACCATTGTAAAATTCATGCTCCTAATGACACGCATCTGCGGTATGGATGAGTATCGCGGACCCTTGACAACCTTGAGCGGAAGGTCGGTGAGTATCGCGATACACGAGGCTTTGGCCGCGATCGCCGCCGTTTTGGATCGCCGCCAATGATAGCTGGACGTTGGGCTGCCATTGTCGATCCGTATGCGACGTTTGTCGATACGTCAGAGACGACCGTGGTCCCAATCCGTAGGAAGATCGCAGTAAGCGTCAAGATATGCGGGATGCAACGGCGAGTGTCTGGGGATGCGCTCCCCTGTCAAGGTCGAGACCCCCTCCTCGATCAGTGGCTTTCCCTTTTTGGGATACCTCTCCTTCGGTGGCGAAAGAATGAAACCGGGCTGGATATGTCGCTGGTCATTTCGCGCGATTCAAATTGGCGCAGACTTTGCGGCTCGCTTGACGCGACGATCCCCCTGAGCTGAAGAAGGCCGGCCGCAATAGCGCCGAGCATTGGCGCACATATATAAAGCCAGAGTTGAGAGAGTGCCGCCCCTCCTGCGAAAAGTGCTGGGCCGATCGATCGTGCTGGATTCACAGAAGAACCCGAAACGGTGATACCGCCAAGGTGGATCGCAACTAAGGCAAGTCCAATCGCCAATCGTGCAACAGCGCCGCGTCCAGCCGTGCATTTGAGGAATACAGTTACGAACAGGAACGTGGCGATAAACTCGAATAGGAACGCAGCTCTCCATCCGTAGACTACCCAGCCGGTTTGGGCGAAACCTTCTAGGGTGATATCGTAACCGCCGACCTTGTTCATAGCGATAAGGTAGAGCGTGCCTGCCGCCGCGATAGCTCCTGCACATTGGGCGGAGACATACGCGAGAAAGTCCCACACTCTCAATCGGCGCGACACGAGGAAACCCAGGCTGACCGCCGGATTGAGATGCGCGCCCGAGACTGGGCCAATCGTGTAGGCCATTGCAACCACGGTCGTCCCGAAGGCTAAAGCGACACCCAACAGGCCCACCTCTTGACGCATATAAAGCAATGTGCCGCAGCCGAGGAAGACAAGTGTGAAGGTCCCGAAGAATTCGCAAACATACTTTTTCATTTTTCACTCCATTGATTTGACCCCACGTACTTTTCGGTGTCATCCTCGTGCCGCCAAGCGTTCCGCATGCACCGAACCAATCATCGTGTCAGGTCCCGAAAACCTCCGTAGTTGACTTCAATTGCGTCCTTGTCCGACGAGATCGGCATCAGAGCCTATGGTCAACCAGCGTCACCGATCACCAGCAAACGTCGTACCAAATGAAATATGTTGCGCATCACAGCGATCGCTCTGATGACGTTCGGTCTTATGTTCGAAAGTGCCGTGAACAGGATAGGCAGGCGAACCGTACCGAGACGTATGGACCCGAGCTGGGCTACGAACAAATCGCCAAGCAGCCCATCCTCAAATTATCGAAACAACGACCCTCTTCATGGCTCCAAGCGGAAGGTGGTGCAAAGCAGGAACCAGGACAAGGGTTGATAAGACCGCCAGGGACGTTCACGAGAAGTCGAGTAACGCCCCTTAGCCACGAACAGGCACATGATCCTTGGCGCGATTTGAAGTCCACGTGAATTCCCTTGTCCCCAGCGCAACCGTCGACATTTCTCGCAAATGTCGGGCATCCGCCACTTTTGTCAGGTTTGTCGTGATTGGAACGTTTTGTTCGCCGGTCTCTCCGTCAAATACACATCAACCTGCCCTCAACCCGCCCATTGATAAAAGAAAATCATCTTCTTGGCGCGTCGGAGCAGTTGGCATGGTGTTTGCTGATCCCTGGTTACAAGCGGCAGAAAGCAGTCTGCATGATGCCGGTTCATGAAACGAACGGAACGGAGGCCACCTGACCGTTCGTCATCGGATCCGCGTTCTACCAAGCGGCCATGCATCCGCCGGCGGAAGGGTCAATCCCGATGTCACAGCTTGCAACCAACTCAAAGAGAAGGAAAATGCAATGACCAAGATTTCCGAAAGATCATTTGAAACGATCGAAAACCCGGGGTCATCGCCGCTCAAGGTGCCAGATCAGTTCGGCGCATCCGTTGAAAAGGGGAACAAGCAGGTGACAGAGGCTCTTTTGAAATTTGCGTCCGGCGCTGAAGCGACACAGAAAATGCTGCCTCCGATCCTCGAAACGACAAGTCTATTCGGCAACGAATTGTGGTGGAAGACGATCGCTGCACTGCAAGCCGACGCCGAGGCCGGCTTCTCACATTTGCAAGCTTTGCTGGGCGCGAATTCGCCGTCGCAGATCCTCGAACAGCAGTCGACCTTTTTCCGCAAGCGCGTTGAGACAAGTTTGCAGCACGCCAAGGAAGTCCGGGAGCTCTCAAGCAGGGCGGTGGAGGAAATCTCAAAGCCGGTCAAGGATGCTTTTGACAAGGTCCTGACGAACCCCAAAGCGACGTAAAGTAGACTCGGCACTAAGATCAGGGCTGGACGAATCATGATCGGAGCCGCTTTCGAGGAGACAACATTATGCGGCCGACTGATGTTTCATCTGTTCGCGGCGCTGGCGAATTCCGGCGTGATCTGGTCAGAGAGCGGACCCGTGCCGGCCCGGAGGAACGTGGTAGGCGCGGCGGCGGCCGCCGCTGATAAGCTTGCCAGGGCCTCATCTGGTGGCTGGCCACAAAGTGCGCGAGGCCATCGCACCTTACGAGGCTCTTAGATGGTTACATGTGGGGGATAGTAAAATGATTGTAGCTGTTCCAAATAGCGGGGCGTCACGGATTAACCAATCCGGTGTAGAAGCATTACGAGAATTTCCTAACTTTCCGATAGGCGGGATCTTGTTCAAGGATATAGCGCCTATGCTGGCTGGTAGAGGTGCATTGGGCGAAGTCGTTTCTACCGTCGCAAGCCAAGTGTCGGGAACAGAAATCGATGCCATTTTGGCGGTTGATGCGCGTGGTTTCATCTTGGGCGCCTCATTGGCTGATAGGCTCGGTTGCGGTTTCATCATGGTAAGGAAACCCGGTAAACTGCCGGGGGACGTCCTCTCATTTGAATACAGCTGTGAATACTGCTCCGGAACCCTGGAGGTAACTGCCGGCCTCATCGGTGACGGCCTGCGATGCCTGATTGCTGATGACCTTCTAGCGACGGGTGGCACTGCTCGGGCGACTGGGAATTTTGTCAAGTCCCAAGGCGGAGAGATCGCCGGATACGCATTCATACTCGAAATCGAAGTTTTGAAAGGCAGGCGTCAATTGGACGACGCACCAGTGATCAGTGCGATGACGTGCTAGCGCAGCAACATAGACGTAAGGAGGCAAGCGCATGAATACCCCTGATTGGCTTTCGACACCGCAGGACGTGCATGTAGCCAGTCAGACGCTACAGGCCCTCGTCACAAGTGAACTTTCGAAACGAGTCGTCTCGGAAAACGAAATTAAAACGATCTATCTGTTTCTAACCCGCAAGTGCAATTTGGGATGCCACCACTGTTATATCGCAGGCGTCGGGCCCAAGGCCAAGGGCATTGATTTCAACCTGGAGGCGATCCAAGGACTGATCGAGCAAGCACTACCCAATGGGCTGCGCAAGGTTAAGGTTTCCGGGGGTGAACCGATGGTTCACAAGGAATTCATGGCAGTCATGGAATATCTCGCATCCTGTGGGCTGAAGGAGCTGGTTTTCGAGACGAATGGAACCCTCTTTGACGAGTTCACGATCGAGCAGCTAAGTAGGCTCCCCAATTTGACGGTCTTCATCAGCCTCGACCATTTCGACCCAGAGGCGCACGACGCTTTCAGAGCAAAATCGGGTGCGTTCGCCAAGACTGCGATTGTCCTGCAGCGGCTTGGAAAAACTGACATCTCTACGGTGGTAACGACGACTGCCTATCGCAACAACTATGACAAGGTGATTTCGATTATAGATTTGGTGCTCGGCTGGGGCATCAAGAAGCATCGGACGCTGCTCAACATACATCCGATGGGCAACGCGCGCAGCCATGAGGACAATGCGATAAGCTTGGAGGAATGCAAGCTACTGATAGGCGATCTTTTGAAATCTCCCCATTTTGAGAGTGGCGCTGCATACATGACTCTGCCGCCGGCTCTGATGCCTCTCAAGTATCTGAACGGCGTGCATACTTGCGGTTGGGGCGACAACGTACTGGGCATACTGTCGAACGGACAAGTTTCGATGTGCAGTGCCTCCTACGATGATCCGGAAATGATCGCCGGCAATGCCTTCGAAATGCCCTTGATGGAAATCTGGCGCAACAGCCCGTTCTTCCATGAGCTACGCGAGGTGGTGAGTGGCGAGGTTAAGGGCGTCTGCGGCAACTGCGTGTTTTATCCAGTCTGTCGCGGCGTCTGCAAGATGAGTAGCTGGTCGCACTATGGTGAAAAGGACGCGCCCTATCCGCTGTGCCAGGAACTTTACAATAACGGAGGTTTTCCGGAGTACGCCCTGGTGGACCCGACGAAAGATTCCACCTACCGCCGCGGAGTTATAGCGAAAGAGCGTCGGCCCGCCGCCGAAGCTCCTGTCTATAACTTCTCGGAGGAAATCGCGGCTGCTGCGCAACACACTCACTAACGCAGGAGGCGCGACGTAATAATTGCTGTGTCGACGACGTAATTTAACCAGGTCAACAAAAATAACGTGGAGGATTGAGGATGAGCAGAGCTTTCCGAGGTGCGGCGGGTGTGGCGCACACACTTGCGAACAACGCGATACGATCCGGCAACAAAGCAGCCGCCCAGCAAGCCCAGGTGATTTCTCGTCTTGCGGAAGGACTCGCCCGGCTGCAGGCGGGTTTGGATGACCAAGCTCAGCAATTGACGGCTGGCCTTGTAAAATTAGAGCAATCGCTAAAGGTGTCACGCAGATCGCAACGGTCGAAATCCGGCTCACTCGCTGCTAACGGCGAACTACAAGACTACTACGTTGATATAACCGCCTCGAAGAAATTTGGCAAAGCCAATTGGCCGCGCGCCGCCGATTCAGGTCTTGTAGGACGCCGCATTGGGCGAGGACCGGTTAGGATGACTGGTTCCGACACACAATCGGCAAAGGCGGTTACCGCCGCATTCGCCAAACTTCTCTCGGCTCAGGCACAATTGCTGCAGATACGCAGTGAAGTGGAAGACCTCAAGAAGGTTCAGAGGTAGCGGCAATGGCTAGTTCCCGACTGTTTGGCTACGCCGTTGACGAAGAGGATGGCAAGCTGGTAATCGTGATTGACGGATTGCTTGCCGAAAGTTGCATCCGGCAAATTCGGGACAGCGCCCAGACGGGCCGCGGTGGTGAACTCTTGTCGCGATTGCTGCCGGTAAGTTCGGTTTACAAGCTTATGTCTGGACAAGAGGAACGCGCTGAAGAAACGCTCAGCCTTGAACAGTTGCTTGGACAAAACGTCGACCAGAGTTTCGCTTCCTTCGAACAACAGTTCGCCGACCTGAGGCAGACACTAGCCGAATTCGGCAGCCCGGAAAGTTCGAAATAAATCACGCAGCCGTATCAGGAGTCTCCGCGATGCTTCGGTTGTCACCAGAAGACTCTATTTTGCTGATCACCTGCCGGGCCTACCTACGACCCGAGGATGAAGAGCGTTTGGTCCGTCTCTGCAAGGAGCCTGTCAACTGGCCCTATGTGGTATGGCGCGCCGAGCATAATCGGACGGTGCCGCTGCTTGAGAATCACTTGCGCCGCCTCGATTTGTTGACACTATTGCCTACTGAGGCGGCGCATTACGTTCAGTGCTGGACTGTCATGTCAAAGGTCAGGTCCGCACTCGAATTTCGCAATCTGCCAGAAATCATGGATGCGCTGGATCGGGCCGGCATCGCCTGGTTCCTGGTGAAGGGACCAGATCTCGCGCTTCTCCACTATCCCGATCCACTCCTACGGCCGATGACCGATCTCGACATCATGGTCAAGCCCGCTGACGCGCAGCGCGTGCAGCGGCTCATGTTCGATCTCGGCTACCGGCACGGTATTTTCGACCCTTCAAATGGCAACTGGCATCCGGAACGAAAGGAACTCGATGACGAAACCTTCCGCGAAAGCTATTCCTTGCCGGTGTTTGTAAGGATAGAATCCGTTGAATCTCCGTTCCCTGGTCCCGCGGTGCCACGCCAGCTGCGCTACCGCCACGTAAAGGGATACATCGATTCCGCGAAGAAGCTGCACATGCCCATCTTCATTGATATGCATGTAAATCTCTCCGTCGGCATCGATGTCGAAGACATATGGTCAGGCGTGCGTCTTGCAAACGGTCTAGGCCGCATATTGCAGGTCCAATCCGCGACTGGCGCCGTCTGGTTCCTTTCGGCCAGGCTTTATCACGAGGCCTTCCTTTATAATTCGCTTCGACTATTGATGTTCGGCGATCTTCATGCGGTTCTACACAAAGAAATGGCGAATATTAGCTGGGCGGAGGTCGCTGCGATAGGTTACAAATACGAGATGAGGCCGGCGTTATATTTCGTCCTGACGCAGATGAAGCGCATCTGTGGGATAGACATACCGTCCGAGTTCCTAGAGCTCATTCGACCTGATCAAACCGAGGTACCACTTCAACATGATTGGGGCGACGTGTTGCCCAAACTGCTGTCTATTCCCACTGTTAACGATCTTGAGCTGGCGTAAATATGGCGCCCGAGTCACCATATCGTACAGATCCTGCGGCGAACGACCTTCGTATCGCAGCAACCGAAACCTCTGCAAAGTTTGCGTCAACAGTCCATCGGGCCCTCACGCGGTCAGGAATAACGATCCTAAACACGCAGGTGTTCAGCAATGGCCAGATGGCTGTCACTCCGCGCGACGGCGGGCTTGGCGGAAATGTGGTGGTCGTGCAAACATTTCCTGACAGCGTTCATGATCGTCTTTTCGAGTTGTTCCTAGCGCTTGGTGCCGTGCGGGCGCGGGGTCCCCGCACGATTACCGCTGTTCTTCCCTACCTCCCATATTCGCGTTCGGATCGCCCTGCCTTCGACGGCGGACCTGTACCGGTGCGAATCCTTGCGGGGATTATCGAAACGCTCGGTATAGATCGGCTGATAACTTTCGAACTCCATGTTCCTCAGCTGTGCGCCGCATTTGCCTGTCCTGTCGTCAATCTTCAGTTCGCTCCCGCCCTAGTTCGCCATCTCGGTTCTGCGGCCGTCGATGGCGACATGGTCGTTTCACCGGACTTCGGCGGAGCGAAGCGAGCTGAGCACTTGGCGGCCCTGCTCGGCTGCCCATTCGCTGTCATGCGCAAGCACCGCAGAGACGATGATGACTTTCGGGAGAGCGTCGAGATTCTGGGGGACGTTGCTGGCCGGACGATCATCCTGATTGACGACGAAATCAACAGTGGTCAGACGGCTTTTTCAGCCGCCGCACATCTCAAAGCGGCAGGCGCTCGCAAGATAACCCTTGCCGCAGCCCATGCCATATTCACGCCGTCGCTGAACGAAAACTGGGGACGGTCTCAGATCGACCGCATCGTTGTGACCGACAGCGTCGGACGTACCGACAATTTCCCCGACAGTGTCGAAGTAGTCTCGATCGGCAACGAAATTGCAGGCGCGCTGCAGGCACGCTGAGAAGCATTACCTGAAATCTAGCATCACGCGATTAACACGTGGATCGAGCGCCTGCTCGAATGCCTCTTGGGCGTTTGACGAGGGCCAAAGATTGACCTGCAGCACGTCGAAGCGTGCGGCATGTTCAACGATGGTTCGAATGGCATTTCTCACGTCGTCCGCGCTTTGGGCTATGGTGCCGATCAGTTCAATTTCCCGGTAATGCAGAAAGTTAGCGCCTACCGATAACAAATCGGACGTCGGAATCGATTGGTAGAGTACAATCCTGGCACCGCGTGACGCCGCAGCTATGGCCCCCTGAATGCCTCTGACACCGAAGCGCGTGCAAAAGATGCAGTCGAAGCCCCAGCCATCCGTTAATTTCTCGACGAGTTTCGGATCAGACAGAGAATGAACTGACCCCGTTGCATGGGCGCCGGTCGACATCACAGGCCCATGCGTTGCCACGTCGTCATCGAAAAGGTAAACGTCGCATCCTTTGGTTGTCAGAAGTATCGAATGGAGAAGGCCCATCGTGCCTCCGCCGATGACGGCCACAGTGTCTCCAGCCTTTGCACGCGCCCTATTTATGCCGCGTGCCACGCAGGCGACAGGTTCAACTAACGCGGCACGCTCGGGAGCCAAAAAGGAAGGTACGGAAAAAACCTGATAGGCGGGTACGCCCACAAAATTGGCCAATCCCCCCGGCCCCTGCGGCACCCCTCCTCTCGCTTTAGGATTTAAATATGCACAGTGGTTGTCCAGTCCGAGGCGGCAGGCACGACATTGGCCGCATCTGCGCATTAAAAGCACCGCAACGCGGTCTCCTACGCGCAGGCCATCCGGTACATCGTCCGGCAGAGACACGATCGTGCCTGACAACTCGTGCCCGCCCCAATAGGGGTAAGTCGGCTTGGCGCCCCGATAAACGCGTTGCTCCGGTGTGCAGAGTCCACACAACTCTATCCGCACACCGACTTCGGACGATACGGCGAGTGGAACCGACAATGTCCATTCTTCAACCTTGCGGGGGCAAGTAATTACGAGTCCACGAACCTCCATACGAGACCTCTCGCTCCCCGACACACCGACTATCCTAATATGTACACTTACTTGCATCCAGAATCTAGCCAACAACCACAGGCGGCAGTCAGAAAGCTGATGAAATCACGTGCCTTGCTGGCGGGCTTGCTTATGTCCTGGGTCTTGACAAGCTTCTCGGAGATATCGTCGGCGCAAACGGCAAAGGACGTTTCAAGCGGCAGAAGTGTTCCCTTGCGCAAGGAGCGACGAAACTATTGAAGGTAGAGTGGAGCGCTTGGGCCGCGTCAATGCCACCAGCCTCAAACACGAGCCGCGGTTTACCAGCCCGTTCTTCGATGCATCCTCATCTCTGCGAAGATGCCATGTCGCCTTCCCTCATCTGCCCGCGCGAACCCTCCTAAGAGCCTATCGCCACATCGTCCAAAGCTTCATCCTTCGTGGCGCACCGGTTCGAACCGAACAGACCAACAATCCGAGTCGCACCGAGAAGGATGACGGCAACTAGATCGGTAGTTGGGCGGCCGCAACATCAGAAAGGTCTCAGCGTTTGCTGGACGCGTGCCTGCGATGGCGGTGGTGGCAACGATCTTCTCTGGCTGCCCCAAGCGCGGGAGAGGCCATTCGACGCTAGCAAGAGTTCGCTCGAACCTGATATCCGTTACCGCAACGACTTCGCTGAGACCACCTCCCAGGCACCATTCTACGATGCCGGCGAACAAGGTCAGCGTTGCCTCGTGAACGGAACCATCTCCCCTCCCCTCCCCTCCACTCTTCGAGGTGTCGACGCAAAAGCGAGAACTCTAGACCATCAGGGGATTGGCGTTCAGGCGGCCCTTCGGGAGCAGAGACGGAAATACGTCTACCAGCATGGTCGGTCCCATCGCAGACAAATCGCGTGCACATCCTGCAAGTGGTCCAGCCGCGGTGACATCCAGGATGGCAGTCGGGGCGAGAGCGTCAACCCCATCTGCCTCGCACTCGTCGACTACTTCTACATCCCAAGTGCGAGTGGAAAAGATCCTCGCACGTAGCCTATGATCGTCCTGAAGCAGCTACGCTTCGTAGTAAATTTTTGGTGTCGAGATCGCGAATACCTGCATGAATTTCTCCGCCGCCGTTAGGCGCCGGGAACTCTGCACGAATTGGAATCGGGCGTCCGTTGTCGAATGCTTACGGTTTTGTGCGAGTGAGTCGCGGCAAGGGGATCACCGACTTTGCCGAGGTCTTCTGCTTTTCGTCTAAATCGCCGGGGCACATTTGTAGGATTCACAATAAAACACACCATGACCAATCGGTACCGCGGTCTTGCTAAGCTGCAGGATATAAACGGAAAAATCCATTTACTCTACGTTCCGGGTTTATCCACGTTAGCCTTTCGTTAACCTAAAACCCCTTGCTCAAAATGCAGAATCGGCTCTAATAGCTAGTGGCGGAACTTTAGCGGTTTCGCGAAAAGTTCCGCCACTTGCAGGAAATGGATTTTGAGATGGCGAAAACCGCAGCAAACACAGCGCCGGTCGTCGAAGGGTTGACCGCATTGATGGAGCGTCATGCTGACGCTCTCTCCAGCCAACTTCAAGCACATCATCTCAAGGTCTTCCCGCCGACGTCCGAAAAGGGCATTCGATCCTTTGCACCGTCAGAAGCCTCAAAATTGCTTGGCATCGGTGAGTCTTATCTTAGACAAACTGCTTCGGAAATGCCTGAACTGCACGTTAGTATGAGCCCTGGCGGTCGACGCACGTTCACGATCGAAGATATTCATTCAATCCGTAAGCACCTGGACCTGATTGGCCGCGGGAACCGGCGCTACCTGCCCCATCGTCGCACGGGGGAGCAGCTTCAAGTCGTCTCGGTGATGAATTTCAAAGGCGGCTCGGGCAAGACGACGACAGCCGCGCATCTGGCACAGTACCTGGCAATGCGTGGCTACCGGATTCTCGCGATTGATCTTGATCCCCAAGCAAGCCTTTCCGCACTCTTCGGCAGTCAGCCAGAAACTGACGTTGGTCCGAACGAAACACTCTATGGCGCCATCCGGTATGATGACGAGCAGGTCCCAATCGAGCAGGTTGTCCGAGGAACGTACATCCCGGATCTTCATCTAATTCCTGGCAATCTTGAACTGATGGAGTTTGAGCACGATACCCCGCGCGCGCTTATGAACCGGAAGGAAGGTGACACGCTTTTTTACGGTCGGATCAGTCAGGTCATCGAAGACATCGCGGACAACTACGATGTCGTCGTTATCGATTGCCCTCCCCAACTTGGCTATCTCACGCTTTCAGCTCTGACCGCCGCAACCTCGATCCTCGTCACCGTCCATCCCCAGATGTTGGATGTAATGTCGATGAACCAGTTTCTGGCGATGACCTCGAATCTCCTTCGGGAAATCGAGAACGCAGGCGCCCAGTTCAAGTTCAATTGGATGCGCTACCTCGTCACTCGTTTTGAACCGAGCGATGGCCCGCAGAACCAGATGGTGGGCTATCTGCGTTCGATCTTCGGCGAAAATGTCCTCAATTTTCCGATGCTCAAGACGACCGCCGTTTCGGACGCTGGCCTGACGAATCAAACCCTCTTTGAGGTTGAGCGCGGACAGTTCACGCGCTCGACCTATGATCGGGCCTTAGAGGCGATGAACGCCGTCAACGACGAGATCGAAACTCTAATCAAAAAAGCATGGGGTAGAACCACATGAGTCGGAAGCACCTCCTTGACGTCACCACGGACGCGCCCGACAGCTCATCAGCTGCTGAACACAGAGCGGCAAAGACTCGCTCCATGCCGCTTCTCGGCGTGACCAGAAAAGAACGAGATCCAGCGACGAAGCTGACTGCAAACATCGGTAACGCGTTGCGCGAGCAAAATGATCGTCTTGGTCGTGCCGAGGAGATCGAGCGGCGTCTCGCCGAAGGTCAGGCCGTGGTTGAACTGAACGCGTCGTCAATCGAGCCGTCCTTCGTTCAGGATCGCATGCAAGGTGATATCGAAGGACTTCTTGCATCCATCCGCGAGCAAGGACAGCAGGTCCCAATCCTTGTGAGACCTCATCCCGTTAAACCCGCGCACTACCAAGTTGCCTTTGGACACCGCCGGCTGCGCGCCGTTTCGGAGCTAGGACTGCCGGTCAAGGCGGTTGTTCGAGACTTGACGGACGAGCAGTTGGTTGTCGCACAGGGTCAGGAAAACAATGAGCGCGAAGACCTCACCTTCATCGAAAAGGCACGTTTCGCACACAAGCTAAACAAGCAGTTTCCACGAGAAATCGTCATCGCGGCTATGTCAATCGATAAAAGCAACTTGTCGAAGATGCTCCTGCTTGTTGACGCCCTCCCCTCTGAATTGATCGATGCCATCGGCGCCGCTCCAGGCGTTGGACGCCCAAGTTGGCAGCAATTGGCAGAGCTGGTTGAGAAAGCATCGCCTCCGGCAGGCGCTGCGAAATATGCTGCCTCGGAGGAGGTGCAGGCGCTGCCGTCGTCGGAACGGTTCAAGGCAGTGATCGACCATCTGAAACCGCGTCGGACTGCGCGCGGGTTGCCAGACGTCCTGTCGACCCCCGATGGCGACAGGCTTGCGCAGGTCACGCAGAGCAAGAGCAAGCTAGAAATTACCATTGACAGGAAAGCCACGCCGGATTTCGCGGCTTTCGTACTCGAGCATTTGCCGGCGCTTTACCAGGAGCATCGCGCAAAGCATCAACGGAAACAGGGAGTGTAACCCGCAAAAGAAAAGAGCTCCCTCAACGTCGCCGTCGTGGAAGCCCTTCTGTCTCTGTAGCAAGAACAGAATCGCATTTCCTCGAATCCTCGTCAAGAGTCTTTGGCGCCGTTTTGGTGAGCGAATTTCCTTTGCCTGCTGAAAGGTGAGAGACAATGCAGTCGGGGAATGTAGCGACGCCGTTCGGGCGGCGGCCAATGACGCTTGCGCTCGTGCGGCGCCAGGCGGCAATGGAAATCAAGCATGGAAAAGCTGCCGATAAGTGGAAAGTGTTGAGAGACGCTTCCGCCGCGATGGAACTGCTCAAGATCCAGTCGAACAGTCTGGCTGTTCTTGACGCACTTTTGAGTTTTTATCCTGACAATGAGTTGCGTCAGGATGCACAATTGATTGTCTTCCCCTCGAATGCCCAACTGGCGCTTCGGGCGCATGCAATGGCGGGCGCAACGTTGCGGCGGCATATTGCCATTCTGGTGGAGTCGGGGTTGATCGTCCGTAAGGATAGCGCCAATGGCAAGCGCTTCGCCCGCAAGGGCGACGATGGCCAGATCGAGAATGCTTTTGGCTTCGACCTGTCGCCCCTCCTGGCGCGATCGGAAGAGTTGGCGATGTTGGCGCAAAGAGTGGCGGCCGAGAGAGCCTCGCTCAGGAAAGCCAAAGAGAGCCTTACAATTTGCCGGCGGGATGTTCGCAAACTTATTACTGCTGCAATGGTCGAGGGCGCCGACGGCGATTGGAAGACGACCGAGGACATCTACATTGCGCTCGCGAGCAGAATTCCGCGCGTTCCGACCCTTGAAGGGGTCACTAGCGTTCTCAATGAAATGGAGATGCTCCGTGAGGAAGTGCTTAATCGTTTGGAAAACCTCGAGAATGCTGAAAAAATTAGCACCAATGCTGCTCATATCGAGCAGCACATACAGAATTCAAAACCCGAATCCGTAAATGAATCTGAACCACGCTCCGAAAAGGAGCAGGGGGCAAAGGCGAGCTTGAGCCTTCAGCCGAAGAATGAATCGCAAAGGGCGTTCCCCTTGGGATTGGTGCTCAAGGCGTGCCCGATGATCAGCGACTATGCACCGCGCGGCGTGGGAAGCTGGCGAGATCTGATGTCTGCCGCTGTGGTGGTTCGATCTATGCTGGGGGTAAGCCCTTCCGCCTACCAGGATGCCTGCGAGGCGCTAGGACCGGAGAATGCTGCGGTGGCAATTGCGTGCATCCTGGAAAGGGCTAACTTCATCAACTCTCCTGGAGGCTATCTGCGGGATCTAACGCGCCGAAGTGAGCGCGGTGAATTCTCGCTTGGCCCGATGATAATGGCGTTGTTGAAGGCCAACGGGCAAGGCGGTTTGAGGGCTGGGTAAGTGCGGCTGATCGTTATTCCTGCCGTTGAGGATTTCGGTTGTGGTCAGCTGACCACCAAGCTAACCTCTTGGAAAACACCAACTTTCAAAGGCGGCTTGTCGCAGGCATTGTGCCGGTTACCGTCTGGCTCCCGAGCCAAATGACGCCTCTTAGGGGAACAGTAGACCGTGATCTCAATACGAACGCGCCCAAGGTCGCGCACGAACAAGACCAGGAGCGAAGTCTTCGCACGAAATGGCAGCCGCCTTTCATCAATTCATTGGCACCGGCGCGGCAAATCGCAAGGCGGCCGGCTGTGCCGGCTAATCGCGAGTGGGCGATGGCGCCGCATGGATAGGACGCAATAGGAACAACTACCTGCTGCCATCCGCAGCGCCGGAATCTACGGGGCTGATTCGCGGCGGCACTTCCACAACACTGGGAGAATTCATCAACCGCTATCTTGGGCGAGGTGACGCAATGAGCCACTCGACCCTATGGTCTTTTGACCAGGCAAGAATGGCATTCGAGGTGAGTTTGGTGCCGTTGTCGGAGAGATCATTGCGAGTTTCGAGCGAGGCGACGACCGGAGATCGAGGTGTCCGGGGATCGCCGCGAGGCATTCTCGCGTCGCGTCATCGACGATGTTGAGCACGCGAAACCCCCTTCCGTAAGCGAACTTGCAGGCACGCGCGCACCGATCCTGGCCAACGCGAAGGCTCTGCCCGCTGGTCGCTGGATTTTGTTCGTGACCAAAAGCAAATGATCCAGTGGAACATTTCTCCACCGAACGACTGAGGCATATACCTATCTCGCAAGGCCCAGCCATCGGCACAGTATTTGAGTCCGTTGAAGAAGGTGATGGGTCCAGGCGGCTTGGAGGAGGCATAGCCGTTCCAGCCGCCGAGTTTGGCGACGATCCAAGCGGCCCAGGCGAGCGAAGCTTTGGGATGGGGATTGGATTGCAGCTTGGTCTTGCCCTTGAAGCGGCTTTCGAGGGCGGCGAGCGTGTTGATCTCGTGGGGACTGACTGCCAGGCTTGCCGGGTGAGGATCGCCGCCACTGCGGTCCTGCACGAGTTGGAGGACGATTGCCGCGGCCTTGGCGGCGATGGCGACGAGCTTTTCCAGCCGCGGCGCTAACTGCAATTGGCTGTCTTCGATCTTGAAGCCCTGCGTCTTCATCACCCGGAAGAACTGCTCGATCATCCAGCGCTGCTTGTACCAAGCGACGATCTGCCAGGCGTCAGTCGCACTGGAGAGCGCATGGGTGGTCAAGAGCAGCCAATGCAAGGGCTCGACACCGTCGGGTGCGTCCGGTTCGACGACCTCGACCCAACTGAGCCTAACCCCGTCGGGCAGCCCTTCTTCGCGCAGGTTTTGCGGTCGCCTGATCGTCGCCTGGCCGAAGCGCAGGCACAACGTTGCCTGCCGCGCCGGACGGTCGGCGCGCTCGCGCAGCTCGATCGTTTGGGTGTCGCAGAACCGAACTGTCTCTACGACATCACGCAGTTTAGAGCCGCCGATGAGTGCATGGTCATGCATGACGCGCGACAAAAGATCGAAGCGTTGGTCGGGCAGGCGCGCCCACATCATAAAGAAGTCGCCCTATTGCGCGACCTCGCGACCGGCGACCGGCGACCGGCGACCGGC
>NZ_JALBGX010000121.1:0-19976 GCF_023006465.1 Rhizobium sp. PRIMUS64
GCTCGACGGACAAGCGCTCAACCATCTCATCGAGCGTCACATCCCTACGCTCGTTGATCAACGCGACAACGAATTCCTCGTGTGCATCCACTGCCGAAGGTCGTCTCCAGCTCTGTGGCAGAGCAGTTAACTCACCCTCTTTCGCTCTTCAATCCAGCGGATCGCCGTCGAAATCCCAACTCCGAAACGAGCCGCAGCCTGTCGAGCCGACATGCCCGCCGCAGACGCTTTCAAAACCCGTATTAGGAGATCATCGCTCAGGGCCTGTCCCATCATCCACTTCTCCGCTGTGGATGTTGAATCAGCTTCGGTCGCTCTCGTCACCTCACAATCGATTCATCAATCGCAGGACATGTCTAGGTCGACCGCGCGCCAGCGCGACCGCGACCATCAGCAGGACAAAGAGCTTTGAAAACAGGAGACAATCGCACATCCCTGTAGCCAAGAGAGAAATGGCGTATCGCACGGGAGACGCTGCGAGCGCCCAGGTGATAGAGCTTCGCCTTGTGGCTGAACAAGCCAACTTCGATCGCGCAGGCCCGCCGCGCCCGACAGCTGGCCAAAAACAGCGCCAGGAGCTACGACTGGGGCCACGCACGTGAGTATGTCGAGGGCATGTCGCGCATGCTGCAGCAGGACAAACCGGATGGCCACGTCTTGGCGACCGGCGAGACGACGAGTGTCGGCCAATTTCTCGAGCGGGCTTTTGCCGACGTGAACATTACTTTGGAATGGAAGGCGTCCGGCGTCGACTGGCTACGACTCCGCGTCCGGTGCCTGCCTTGTTGAAGTCGATCCTCGATACCTCCGCCCGACGGAAGTTGATCTTCTGCCGGTGATCCGACCAAGGCCCGCCAGAAGCTGGGCTGGCAACACAAGGCCCCGGTTCAGGAGCTCGTCGCCGAGATGGTGCGCGAGGATGTCAAGCACTGGAAGGCCCTGAACAGCCGGGAAGAGCTCTGAGTGTACGACTTGTCCAACAAGAAGATCTGGGTTGTCGGCCATCGCAGTATGGTCGGCAGTGCGCTTGTGCGCAGGCTCCGATGCCGTGCTCTGCGGCAGTGGCGTCAGTTAGCGGGTCGAACGAGGAGCGCGGATCGTGAACCCGCGAGCGCGCAAAAATACGGCATTAGCCGATGATGTTCATACTTCCACCAGGTGCCCGGATTGCGGTACCGAGGCTTCGGGGCATATGTTCCTGATGGTCCTGCTTGTCTCGAATATCTCACGCTTGACGTCTAAGCGTTCGCAGATCGAAAGGTGCGGGATGTGTCATCGTGTGGGTCGGTCCGTCATCGAGGGTTAAATAGACGCACCGATCACTGGGCCGCCACCGTCTCTTCGGATAACTTCAGCTATGGGACCATGCTCTTTCATAGCTCAGGGCCATTCCGCTCGATCAAGGTCCCCGATGGCCAATCACTCATTGAGCATCCTATTGGGAATACTACCAAAATTACGTTTTCACAGCGCGTCGGCGGGAGGTTGAGATAAACATCGGCAAGGGTGGATCGCACGCGTACCCCTTCCAAAACCGTCGCAAGACCATTTCGGCAGAGCCTGAGAACAAGGTTGCGCAACGCCTGCCGAACACCGCCGAACGCAAACCGAACGCCAAGTTGCTGCAGCACTGGGTAAACAATGCGCATCGAATTAATGCCGTACCCCTCAAGATCTGGACGCACGCCCCACAATCCAAGCTCGCATACGAGTAGATCGACCTCGCCAACCCGAACGAAACGACGCAACAACCCCATGTGAGCGGCCACACCGTGCGCATCATAGCCTATTACGCGAAGCTCGGGCCTAGCTCCTGACCAACTACGAGCACCTTCGAATGGAAGGGCGTTGTAAGCTCCAGTTGGCCCATAGGTCTTCCGAAAGAAATCTGCGAGCTCCGTGTGGTCAGAGAGCTCCAACTCGTTTTCCCAGCACACTTTCCACCGCACCTGAGGGCTCATACCTAAACCTCCACTTAATACTCTGTCCAGGCGTCGACAGAGCAACTACTTGATACGCACTCGTTGGGGCGCTTCTAATGGCACTGGTATAAGCTGGTGAAATCATTTGTTTGGATGGAACTCATCCGTCCAATGGATGCGTTCCAATCAATCGGCCTGCCATCGGCTGCCGACGCCAGATGAAGCGGCCGGGCTCCAACTTCTTCGTGAACATGCCGCCTTGTCCATCATGCTGGATCATCTTGATCAGGCATCCAGGACATTGAACTGAAAAGTTGACCATGACTGAGAGGCTCGCTACTCAGGCAGAAGCAAGCCAAAGACGTTTTCGGCGATAATCAGGCAAATTGTCGAGATCACATTAGAACCATCGGCGGAACCGGGCTGGTCTATCCCGGCGTCGAAAGTCGTCGAACGACCCGACCTGGCGGAGGGGTTTTTTCGGAATGTTCGGTTTGCGACAGTCTGATTCCACACAAAATGGGACGCGGCGATAGGCAGCAGCATTCTCCTGTTGAATCTGAAAGGGGTTCCCCTCGCAAAACGCCCTGGTTCGCTTTGGCTATCGCAGCCCATGGACCGGCACGCTGGGTATCGGCGAAGATTGCCAGAGGACATACTTGCCTGGCGATCCCGACCTCGGGAGAAGATGATGGGTACAGGAATGGATTCGCAGATCAGTGCGTTTCCGGTGCAAGCTTTTAGGACCCCGGACACAGCAAACGCCTCCCAGGACTGGCGAGGCGGCCGCGAGATCGCAATTTTCTCCTAGATAACGGTATGAGGTGATCGTCATACCCTGGTCACCGGATGCCGATCGTCACGCACATGGTCTGGTACAGAGCCGGCGGCGCCGATGAGCCCCCGAGGAAATACTTAGTGACTGGCACGGTTGTTGCGTCGTCTCACGAAAGACAGCCGTTAACGAGAGGTCACGATGATGGATGTATGCTCGATGGGGATGGTGTTGTGCGGTGGGTACCTTCTTGCTGCATCCGCAGGCAGACTCGGCGGCGCTGAGAATGTCTTATCTGACTCGCCTTTGTCCGCGGCTGATGTATCGAGTTTCGAGACTTTCATAGTTCGCAGCCCACCGACATCACTCAATCTGGATCCCTTTTATGCCAAATATGCTGACGCAGCGGGCATACCTATTATTTCGTCAAACAAGGTTCCAGACACGGCACTATTGATCTCACGTGACATTGTCCTCTACATGTTGTCAGAACGCCGTGATGTCCGCGATGCTTTAATCCAGGCTGGAGCGCGGGTGGGCGTCATGGCAATTGACGAGACGACGACTGATATTCCCGAGCAGCGGGATTGGAAGAAGCCTCTTCCCGATGATCCACGTCTCACCCCTGACGAGCGGCGGGATTACGCCAACACGATCGGCAAGATGACTGCCCGAGACTACTGGGCACAAAGGGCGCGCGGCATGGGCGGGCTCTACACGACGGGAGCTGTGGAGAATTTGATGGGCGTGCCGGGCACGCGGTATTACGGCGGGAACATTCTTGTTCACGAATTCTCACATAATATTTTCAACGCGCTGCGCACGGTAGATCCTGATCTCGTTGCACGAGTTGAACGTGCCTATTCGCACGCCTACGAGAAAGGCCTCTGGGCGTGTTCCTATATGGAGAACAACGTCGATGAGTATTGGGCCGAGGGCACGCGATTTTGGTTCAATACGAACTTGGCTTACAGCCGAGGCAATCTCACCATTGCCACATCAGAAGATTTCGAGGCTCACGATCCAAGCCTCTATAATATCATGGCCGAAGTCTACCGCCATGACCACCACATTCTGGCGGATGTCTATTACCGGCATTCGGCGAAGTCGCAGTAATGTCCTTTGGTATTGACTGCCGGCCTCATGCTGCAATCCCGCTGGAGACCCGAACTATCGCTGATCGTCCGTAATTTGTCAGAGCCAGCCATAAATTTGAGTTTCCGTTCAATTGAAGCGCCCATGTTGTTCCCACGGGTGCATACCAAGTACTTCGTGGCCGCTGGAATTGGCTCCTTGTGCAACATCGAGACCAAATGACCTGCCACTGCGAATTTCCTCCAGAATGGATTAGAGTCCGGCCCATTAAAGGACGGATGAATGAAGAAGCAGAGATTTACGGAAGAGCAGATTATTGCGGTGCTGAAGGAGCAGGAGGCTGGCGCGAAGGTGGCCGACCTCTGCCGCAAGCACGGAATTTCAGAAGCAACATTTTATAATTGGAAAGCCAAATACGGCGGCATGGAAGTCTCCGAGGCGAAGCGGCTGAAGGCGCTTGAAGACGAGAACGCGAGACTGAAGAAGCTGCTGGCCGAACAGATGCTGGATGCAGCCGCACTTCGCGAGCTTCTTGCAAAAAAATGGTAGGGCCTGCCGCCAAACGCGACGCCGTCGCGCATCTGAAGACCGTCATGGGTCTTTCGGAACGGCGGGCCTGCCAGATTATATCTGCGGATCGGAAGATGGTGCGATATCGGTCCTGCCGACCGCCGGAGGTAGAATTGCGAGCGAAGCTGCGCGACCTCGCCAATGAGCGACGGCGTTTCGGCTACCGGCGACTGTTCGTCCTGCTTCGGCGGGACGGAGAGCCGTCCGGCGTCAATCGCATCTACCGGCTCTATCGCGAGGAAGGTCTTTCCGTTCGCAAGCGGAAAGCCAGACGCCGTGCTGTCCGCACGCGTGCTCCGATTTCTGGTCGAGGCGAAGGCCAATGCCCGCTGGTCGCTAGACTTCGTGCACGACCAGTTCGCTTGCGGAAGGAGGTTTCGCGTGCTCAACATCGTCGATGACGTAACGCGCGAATGCCTGGCGGCGATCCCGGACACATCCATCTCCGGTCGACGTGTCGCCCGAGAACTGACGACGCTGATCGAACGACGCGGCAAGCCAGGAATGATTGTCTCCGACAACGGCACCGAACTAACGTCGAATGCCATCCTTGCCTGGTCGAAGGATCACAAGGTCGAGTGGCACTACATCGCGCCGGGAAAGCCGATGCAGAACGGCTATGTCGAGAGTTTCAACGGTCGGATGCGCGACGAGTTACTCAATGAAAGCCTGTTCTTCGGCCTCGATCATGCCCGCAGCGCCATTGCTGAATGGGCGGACGATTACAACCATTTCCGGCCGCACTCATCGCTTGGATACAAAACCCCGGCAGACTTTGCCGGGACCATCGCCGCAACCGGCTCCAACGCTGCGCAAGATGAAAGCTTCGCGTTTCCGCCGGTTGCTCACACCGCGCCACTTGGCGTACTCAAAACCGCCGGGGCTCTAGTCGCTGCTGGGTGAAAGTACCGTGGCAGGTCACTCGGGCAGCGGCGTGTTTCAATCCGATGGAGAAACCTCCGCAGTCAGTGGGGACACGATGGTCTATATAGCGCCGCACCAAAAACACGCGATCAAAAATAGCAGCCCTCAAACCAGCTTAAAGTTCCTTTCGATATGGTGGGATTGAATTGAGAGCAAACCAACATACTTTTTTTGCCTGCTCGGCGCCGCCGTGCCCGAACGGCAAGCTGCATCTTGGGCATATAGGTGGCGTGTACCTTCTCGCCGACGTGTTCGTACGCTACCACCGCATGGTAGGCAACGCGGCCTATCACGTGACAGGTGCGGACGAACATGGCACTTACACGCTGGTGAAAGCCCGAAAGCTTGGCAGGCCGGTTGATGACGTCGCACACATGCACATTGAAGAAATTCTGCAGTGTCTGCGGTCAGTTGATATTGAACCGGACGTATTTGTAAGGACTTCAAGCGAAGACCACAAAGACCGCAGCTTGGCGATCTACGACCAACTAAGAGCGTCCGGCTACGTTGAGCTGCGCGACGGAGAGCAACTGTATTGCGGGACGTGCGAAGAGTTCGCCGCAGACTCACTCGCGGTCGGAGAGTGTCCAGCTTGTAACGCGCCAACAGATAGTAACCTTTGCGAAGATTGCGGCTCGGCGCTGCAACACAATCTACTACGCAACCCGATTCACACGACATGCGGCCAGAGCCTTATCTTGCGCCCGATTCGACAGGTTCATTTTGAGCTTGAAAAATTTGCTCCGGGGCTCGATCACGCCATTGAGGCGAGCGGATGGCCGGAATCCATAAAGCGCAAAGAACTTGACTGGCTACGGTCAAAACTGATGGCATTGCCGATGTCGCGGCATTTCGACCGTGGTGTGACTTTGAACTCCCCGGTGGAGGTGGCAGGCCAAACTTTAATGACTTGGTTTGAAGGATTGTGGTGCTATGAGACAGGAATCGAACGCCTCTGCAAGCAAAATGGCGCAGATCTCGATGACACTATGCGCAACGCGAGCACGAGACTCGTATTCTTCATGGGTCAGGATAACCGGTTTTATTACACGATCGGCGTTACTGCTAGTTTGTTCTCGCGCGGTTATGCGATTCCATACAACCATGCAATTCAGGACTTTTATAAGCTCGAAGGCGCGAAATTTTCTACTAGCCGTGACCACGCTGTGTGGGCTGACGAGGTGGCAGCAGATATCGACACGAACGTGCTGCGCTACTATTTGGCTAGCATCGCCAAGCCATTTGGCGCAAACGACAACGATTTTCTGATCGAGGGGCTGCTTCAGACCGCGGCTAGAATTCGTGCTTTCGAAACGGCTTTGCGCAAGTACGCCGGATGTAACGAGACGCTGACGGCCGACAAGCTGACAGTCGAGCAGAACCACAATGTTAAACGATATTCCGAAGCGGTGCAGGACTTGCGCGTCTGGGATGCCATGGACGCCATAGACGCCTTTTTCGACGTTGCGTCTTTTTCAAGGGCAGATACCTCAGTCAGCGCAGCGGAAGTTTCCGTATTTCTAAGCCTTCTTAATCCTGTGACCCCGATGCTTGCGGCGCGGTATGGTGCTTTCTTTTTCGGAGCCGGATGGCGGCCGGGGCTCGATGGCGGCACTATCCGGCCAAGCACCGGCTTACGCAAACCGGTTGATTTCCCATTGTTTAGCGACCCGATTCCGGAAGCCTTCATAGAGGCTTATGAAAGACGATTGAGGCAAGTCCGGCCGAATTCTTAGCTTTTAATGACGGCAACCGCTTTGACGATCCCGAGGCGAGTAACGCGGACGCCGACCGGATGACGGCATCTCGATAGCGGAGAACGCAAGGCGGCAGTCGGGCGACCTACTTCGTTCCGAAAGGCCCACGACGGCTTTCTGGCGTGCGACGGCGTCGCGCTTGGCGGCGGGCCTTTCTATTTTTTAAGGAGCTCGGGAAGTGGGGCCGTATCCAGGATCTGCTCGGCGAGCAGTCTCTTCAGTGTGGCGTTCTCTTCCTCAAGCGCCTTCAGGCGCGTTGATCTTTTCATCACAAATTACTGGCACGCCACCAATATCTTGAACATGCTTCCAAACAGAAGGAGCCCGCCAGTCGATAGCCAGCGTACGGCAAAGCCTCTCCGGTATCGCGATATGATGAACCTACTTCCGCCCATCCGTTCACTAGCATTTCATGTCGCTCGGTGACGCCGCTCCACATCGCCTATTGCTAAGGTGCCATTCGATATTTAAAGTGGATTACCTGCAACTATAACGTCTATCGTAACTATGCGGCCTACTTAATTGATCACCAAACTAACCTAAGCCTTTTTGACGAACCTTCATTGGATCTATGCTGGAAGGTTCTGTACTGGAAAAATCGATTGTTTGGATATAAAATATCCGTTGTTTGGATGTGACTAAAGATGCGTTTCAAGGGCCTTGATCTAAACCTGCTCGTTGCATTGGATGCGCTCACGACCGAGCGCAACCTAACGGCTGCCGCACGTAGTATCAATCTAAGTCAACCAGCAATGAGTGCCGCCATTGGTAGGCTTCGGGACTATTTCCGCGACGAATTGTTTACAATGAATGGTCGAGAACTTCGGCTGACGCCCCGTGCCGAAGGACTTGCCTCGGCAGTGCGTGAAACTCTCTTGCAGGTACAATGCTCAATCATCTCTTGGGAGCCGTTTAACCCGTCGAAGTCTGACAGATGCTTTAGAATAGTTCTGTCCGATTTCATGATGCTGATATACTTCAATAAAATCATTGAGCGAGTTGCTCGAGAAGCGCCCGCAGTCAGCTTTGAGTTGCTGCCTTTGGATAGTGATCCGTACGAGATGCTTAGCCGCGGTGACGTCGACTTCCTCATCGTGCCTGAATTTTTTCTCTCGGGAGCACACCCGAGCGCAAAACTGTTCACAGAGAAGTTTGTATGTGTAGCCTGTTCGACAAATGTGGACCTACCTTCAGCGCTGACGATCGAGCAATATGTCTCCACGGGACACGTCGCTGCCGCGTTTGGGCGCTTTTTGAAGCCATCGGTCGAGGGCTGGTTCTTGCTCGAGAATGGTATTCAGAGGCGGGTGGAGGTCGTCGTGCAAGGGTTTAGCTTAATACCACCAGTCCTGCGTGGCACGAACCGCATAGCTAACCTACCGCTTCGCTTAGTCGAGCATTACGAAAGTACTTTCCCTTTGCGGATCATCAACCTTCCGTTACCGCTCCCCGTCTTCACAGAAGCTGTTCAATGGCCAGCGCTCCATAATGCCGATCCAGGGAGCATCTGGTTCAGGGAGATATTGGTTGAGGAAGCTTCCCGTATGATGTCCTCCAACGCACCTAAAATACATGGGTTGCTACAACAATCCGGTTCCTGACCAAGGTTCCTGCTTGAGTAAGATCCGCCCGAGCCCGAATAAGTTCAACAGCCACCAAAGAGGCTTTTCAAAGGTATCCATCCGGGGAAGGCCGCTGACCTTGCCCCCAAGTTTTATCCAGTTTTGAGTTCGCTCCGACGGTTTTAGGTTGCTGTATTTGCGGCGGTAGCGGCGGGTTGCGGTGCGGAGCAATTGTGGTCCCCCAGCACCCTTCGATTTGCCGCCGAAGGTGCTAGACAGCACGTCGCGCAATCGTCCGAAGGGCGGCCGATCGGCGACGGGCGTAGCGCTCAGCTTCGTCGATAAAATGTAACCGGTGCTCCGCTCCCACGTTGTCTTTCCTGCCATGATCTGTGATCGCCTTTCCATGGACGAGCAACGGGAGTTTCTCCATGGAGACTACATTGGAGGTTCTCACAACCAGGAAGTCTGGACGTGAGGTTCACCGGCATTGGCCGGATGACGTGAAGGCGCAGATCGTTTCGGAGAGCCTTCGGCCCGGCGCGATGGTAAGTGAGGTCGCAGAGCGGCATGGGTTGAAGCCGAACCACCTCTCCACTTGGAGAACGATGGCGCGGCAGGGTAAGTTGCTTCTGCCCGCACCCGAAGACCCGATGGAGTTTGCAGCGGTAATCGTTGATCCGCCCGTTTCGGAGCCGCCGATCAAGAAAGCCAGTCGCGCCGAGATCATCGTCGGTTCCGTCACCATTCGTCTGGAAGAAGGTGCGTCTGCCGCTCGGATCGCCGCTGTCGCGCGTGCCTGTGCGGCTCCCGCATGATCTTTCCATCCAACCGCGTGCGGATCATGGTGGCGACCAAGCCAGTCGACTTTCGCAAAGGCCATGATGGCTTGGCGGCACTGGTCAAGAACGAGCTACACAAAGACCCATTCACTGGAACTGTCTTCGTATTCCGGTCGCGCAAAGCAGATCGGTTAAAGCTGATCTACTGGGACGGCAGCGGTCTGGTGATGGCATACAAGCGGCTGGAGGAACACACGTTCACTTGGCCGGGCATCAAGGATGGCCTGATGACACTGGGCCATGCTCAGTTCGAGGCGCTGTTTGCAGGGCTCGACTGGCGTCGGGTCCGTGCGGTAGAAGCGAGAGCACCGGACGCCATCGAATAGATGCGGCACGATGACTCGGTCGGCAAATTCCGACGGCGAAGCGCCGCTGGTTTTGATAGGCTTCCACCATGTTGGACACCGCCGATTTCCCTGACGATATCGATGCCCTGAAGACGATGCTGATCGCGGCGCAAGCGCGTGAAGTTCGTAAGGATGAGCGGATCGAGCGACTGGAGAAGCTTGTCGCCGCATTCAAGCAGGCTGCCTTCGGTCGCAAATCCGAGAAGGCTGATCCTGAGCAGTTCGATCTCGCGCTGGAAGACCTGGAAACGACCATCGCTGCCATCCATGCCGAAGACGAGGCCGATACATCCTCGGGCAAGCAGCGATCCAAATCCCGCGCCGTCAATCGCGGCTCTCTTCTCGCCCATCTTCCTCGTATCGAAGAGATAATTGAACCGGAAAGCCTGATCTGCGCTTGCGGCGGTTGCCTGCATCGCATCGGAGAGGACGTGTCTGAGCGGCTGGATGTTATCCCGGCGCAGTTCCGCGTCATCGTCACTCGCCGACCCAAATATGCCTGCCGTGCCTGTACTGATGGCGTTGCCCAGGCTCCAGCGCCCGCACGACTGATCCAAGCCGGATTGCCGACAGAGGCAACCATCGCGCATGTGCTGGTGTCCAAATACGCCGACCATCTGCCGCTTTATCGACAGGCCCAGATTATGAGCCGCCAAGGCATCGATCTCGACCGTTCCACTCTGGCCGATTGGGTTGGTCGGGCGGCATTCGAGTTGCGCCCGGTCTTCGACGCTTTGATCGCCGATCTAAAGCGCTCGACAAAACTGTTCATGGACGAAACCCGTGCGCCGGTCCTCGATCCAGGCTCTCGCAAAACCAAGACCGGATACTTCTGGGCGCTGGCCCGCGACGACCGACCATGGAGCGGCGGGGCTCCACCCGGAGTGGCTTTCACCTACGCTCCCGGTCGTGGCGGCCAACATGCCGAACGGATATTGCGGGGGTTCACGGGCGTTCTCCAAGTGGACGGCTACGCCGGATATAATCGGCTGATCGCACCGGACCGTGTCGGCCCGGACATCCGGCTTGCCTATTGTTGGGCACATGCACGGCGCAAGCTGGTCGAGATCACTCGTACCGGCACAGCGCCGATTGCCGAGGAAGGCGTGGAGCGGATTGGTGAACTCTATCGGGTCGAGTCCGAGCTACGCGGGCTTCCCGCAGAAGCTCGCCTCGCCGGGCGACAGGAACGATCAGCGCCATTGATTGCGGACATGCGAACTTGGCTCACGCAGCATCGTGCCCGCGTCGCTGGCAAGTCGTCGCTTGGCGAGGCGCTCGCCTACATCGCCAAATATTGGGATGGCCTCTGCGTCTTCTTGACCGACGGTCGGATCGAGATCGACAACAATAGTATCGAGAGAACTATCCGGCCGATAGCGCTCAATCGGAAGAACGCTCTCTTCGCCGGGCACGACATGGGAGCACGGAATTGGGCAACCATCGCCTCGCTCATCGAGACGTGCAAGCTCAATGCCGTTGATCCACAAGCCTACCTCACCAGCACGCTCACCGCTATCGTAAACGGCCATAAGCAAAACCGGATCGATGAACTCCTGCCGTGGAATCATCCGGTTTAGTATGGTCAATCGCAAAATGACTGCAGCAATCAGACGCGAAGAGACATAGGAACCTTATCGTTCCGTCGGCTACGATTAACGCTATCTACGGGTTGATCTGATGTAAGCGGGAAGCCTAAATGCAAGTACGAATGCGGCTAGGTAAAATCCAAAGATGTGGATCATACTCTTCCAGATGTTCACCTCTATCGGCGACTCGAAGCTCATTCGATAACGCGAATAATGCTCAGTTGGACCGATATACGCCGACGCCAAGCTGGCAGCTAATATAATGATGAACGCTGTCATCATTCCCTGGACGTGGTAGCTGTCGGATGCAAACAGTTGCTTTACAAGAAACACGACGACGGCAGGAAGCATGACCACGCTGGCAAGGGATCGCATTGCGATCAACAGGCATTGATCAGACTGCGAATAACGACTTGTTTTTAAAGCAGATAGTATCGCGGTATTTGGGGGCCAAAACCGCAGCATAACCTGGTTATTGACAAACTCGCAGGATATTGACGGGTGGGCTCGAAAAATGAGAAACGCAAAGAATATCACGGCACCATAGGCTGCGATGGTGGCGCAAATGATGCCTAACTGTCGGCTTGCAATATTTTGATCTGCCTTAATCTTCTTGGCTACGTGATCGAAAATATCTTCGTTGACCTCGTCCTTCATCCAATAACCACTTCCGAAGTAACACTCGAGGTTGAGTAACACCGCAAATGTTGGAAGACAATGACATGGCTGTTGCGACCCCGCTCCAAGCCATCAAAAAACTGCTTCTTTGTCGAGGTGTGAGCGGCACATCGCTTACGATAAAATGGCCTGCGGGTCACTCACAGGTGGTGCCGTCTTCAGCTAATCGGCCGCGTCGCGGGTCGTCGCTCCCAATGCAGCCCAGCTTCCTAGGTTTCAGGATGGTCACGGCAATCGCGCTGCCTCCTGAACCATTATATCTCGCATCCAGATATTTGCCGGATCTTTGTCGTGAAGTACCGGCCATTGGACTGCCTCGGTGAATGTCGGCAGCGCTATCGGGGGCGCAGTCATCCGCAATGGTATCGTGTCCTCAAAAAGCCCAACTAGTCGTAACGGAACGGTTGCGATGCGATCGGTGCCCATTAGGGCGGCGGGGATCATGCTAAAGCTTGAAACAACGACTTCGACCCGCCTCTTGAGGCCATGCTCCTGCAAGAAGCAATCTTCTATGGTAGGCTGCTGCGTCCGACCGAACCTAACTACCGCGTGCCCCATTGAAGAATACTCCTCGGCAGTAAGGGCTTCCTCAAGTTGTTTGTTATTACTGCAGCCGACGCAAGTCAGTCGTTCCTGAAATAGATCTATCTTAGGGTGCGCGCTCGACATGAATAGCGGTGGGCTAATAAGGAAGTCTACGTCGCCGCGTCGCAAAAGCTCGTCTGGATTGTCAGTAAGAGGCAGCAAGTCAAAACTAATGCCGGGTGCTTCCCGCGCAAGACGCTCCAGTATCTTCTGAAAAAGAACAACTGTAACGAAATCGCATAAGCTTACTCGGAAATGACGATCTGATTGATCAGGAGTAAATTTATCCCAGGGTATGATATTGAGCCGAATATGCTGTAAAGCCTCACGAATCGCAGGCGCGAGGTCTTCCGCACGCGGAGTTGGAACGAACTCACGACCACGCATCGTAAATAGTTCATCGCGGAAATAGGAGCGGAGCCGGCGGACAGCTGCACTCATTGCGGGCTGGCTCAGATTAATGCTACGTGCCGCCGCAGTAAGGTTGCGCTCAATCATTAGTGCATCGAGCGCGACAAGGAGATTTAGATCGAGGCCCTTAAATCGCATATCTTTTAACTATCCAATAGTGCAGCCCATTCCACAATGGCTGTTCCTACGGCGATGGCTGAATTCGCCTTGACGCTCCTCAATCGATTTGAGGGCGCGGCCACAGAGACTTAATCTCTGTGATCGGAAAGCAACCTGAGGCCAGTCCAGATTAAGCCATAACTCCAGAGTGAACGCTCGTTGCAGTGTAATAGGAAGCCTCCAATGGCAAATCACCAAACGCCAGCTGGCAAAGAAGATAATTAGCACCTGCTTCCTCGACATGATCGAGAAGATCTTGCCTAACTGAAGCAGCAGTACCAACTACGCACAACTGACAGTCTACTGCTGCATCAAAATCCGGCGGGAGGTTCTGAGGAGTCTGTATCCCGTTAATCTCGTACAGAAACCTAAAGCTCCGAAGCCACCGTTGATAAGCCGGGGCCGCGAGCGAAATGGCATGCTTCGTCGTGCTGCCGGCCACCACCATTCGGACCAACCCAAGGAACGGCGCCCGTTTCCTGCCCCCGGCGGTACGTCTCTCGTGTGCTCGGTAGGCATCAGTGATCTGGCGAACAGCAGAAGCAGGGCCCCCGCAGGCAAGATTTGTATCGTTCTCAGCCGCCCAGCGCGCAACCTCAGGACGACTGGTTGTAATCCATCTCGGAGGCTGAGGACGTTGGTGTGGCCGCAACATCAACGGGACTTTGTCTAGTTCAAAGTGGTCGCCTTTGTAGGAAAGAGCCTGAGCTCCTTCCTTCATCGCTTGGATGACGATCTCGCTGGCTTCGAGATAGCGCGATGTCGCCACCTCCTCATCAATACCGAAAAAGCTCCATTCGATTGGTAAGGAGCCGCGCCCCATGCCCAACTCGAGCCTGCCACCGCTCAGATGATCCAGCATGCAAATTTCTTCAAACGCACGTAACGGATGATAAAGGTTCAACAGCATAACCAAAGGACCGAGACGAAGATGCTGCGTGCGCTGAGCTACGCTTGCTAGAAATAGATTCGGCGAAGGTCCTCTGCCGTGGGGAGTACAGTGGTGCTCTGCGACGTGATATCCATAAAAGCCAAGGCGATCGCAGACCTCTGCCAACTTCATCCGATCTTCATACTGGCGCCCAATCTCCCTTCCGTCTTCGTCCAAATGGTCGAAGATACCAACCATCAGCTTTGCGGGAAGAGAGTTTGTCATTTAAATGTCTCCAAGTTTGGCGGCGAATTTTCGGTGACCAAGACCGGAGGGTGGCCCCGATGTCTTTCGCCAGGAATCATCGAAAAGCTGCTGGTTCTAAAAAACGATGCTGACGCCGATGAGCTAATCATAATGCTCACGTTGAAATGACATTGAATCATTCGTATTCATGTATGACTTCGCGGTGGGTAACACCCCATCTCGCATACCCACAGCTCCGTTCACTTTTGAGAAGCCAAGGATTGGCAAGATCGGATAGTGGTTGTTCAGCTTTTGTGGCGACCCAAATGTGTTAAAGCTGGTATTCGGTTTAATGCGACGAGGCTCCTGCAGTAGGCGAAGAAAGGACCCAGAGCTATGTCTCGGCGCTTGATTGGCAGACGAGAGCGCCTTCTGCAGTTCCACGTTGGCCATGTTCGTCTCCATTTACCGGCCAGGTCTGTGACCTTGCCCTCGGCTGCTCTCGGTGGAGCAACATCATGGGGTCCCCAATTCATAATCGAGGTGTTTAATAACATCCCATGGCTTCGTAAAATTGATTGTTTGTATGGCATTGATCCACCAGGTGAATAACCAGGAATCTTCACCGTCAAAGGGTTGCTGATCGAACTAGCATACGGTCGACCCAGGCGAGATCACGGCCCCTTCCGAAGGTGGAAGGATCAGGAGCCAGTGCGGTTTTGGCCGCAGCGCAACAGCGCCGATACCAGAAATAGATGTGACGCAGTTGGCTTCCGCGTCTTTCGTGCACGCTGTTGTATGTCCTTAACATTCCCCATCTTAACTTCATAGGATCACAGGTTTTACGATAGGGAAATTGCTCTCAACCCTTCAAACTGGACCAATTTTGGTTAGAGTTTTCCGGTGCATTTTCCTGGCTGGGAAAAGGAACGGAACACGATGAAGGCATCGCAGTTTTCGGACGCTCAGAAGGCGTTCATTTTGAAGCAGGGTGATGAGGGCGTCTCGATCGCGGAGATTTGTCGCAAGGCGGGGATCAGTCAGACGACTTACTTCAACTGGAAGAAAAAGTACGCCGGCATGTTGCCGCCAGAGATGAAGAGGCGCAAGCAGCTTGAGGACGGGAATTCGCGATTGAAGAAGATCGTCGCGGATCTGACGTTGGACCGTGAGATGCTGCAGGACGCCATCCGCCGAAAGCTCTAGGTCGTGTGGACAGTTATCTGATCCATAGCATTGTCGCCGCGATAGTGACGACGGCGAGGTAGTTTTCGGCGGTTTTCTCGAAGCGCGTCGCGACCCTTCTGAACTGCTTGAGTTTAGAAAAGCAGCATTCGATCAGGTGTCGCTGAGCATAGAGATGTTTGTCGAGCGGGTATTTTCGCGCACGCGAAGGATTGTTGGGGATCACTGCCACGGCGCCCTTATCGGCGATGGCATTGCGCAGGTGATTGCTGTCATAGGCGGTATCGGCCATGATGATGTCGGCGGGTAGGCCCTCGATCAGGGCGTCGGCTTGCGGCGCATCGCCCTTCTGGCCTGCGGTCAATGTGAAGCGGACCGGGCAACCGAGACCCCGCACGGCCATGTGGATCTTGGTGCTCAATCCGCCGCGGGAGCGGCCAAGGGCTTGATCTTCAGCCCCTTTTTTGCGCCGGCAGCGTGCTGATGGGCGCGGATGATGGTGGAATCAACAATCAAGTACTCGAAGTCTGGATCGTCCGCCATCGCCTCGAATATGCGCCACCAGATGCCCTTCCGGCTCCAGCGGCTGAAACGACGGAAGACACTGTTCCACTCGCCGAACACTTCTGGCAGATCGCGCCAGGGCGAGCCCGTTCGCACAATCCAAAGCACCGCTTCCATAAACATGCGGTTGTCGCGGCCGGACGAACCGCGTGTGCGCTCGTCACCAATGATGTGGTGCGATATCCGCTCCCACTGCTCGTCCCGAAGGATCAGACGATCCAAAACACCCATGACTGCCTCCAAAAGACAGTCTTGAATCTGATTTGCTCAGCCTTGGGAATCCCAAGAGTCCACACCGCCTAAGGCCTGAGGGGTAGCGGGAGGTGGTGTCATGTGCCGCGATTGGGCGATCTCGATCCGGCGTGCCTGTGGCGCGTTGAACTTCGATCGGTCGACCGATCACTACATCTCTCGCCGCGCCGAGGCCGGTCTAGACCTGTAAGCGCGGGTGCGCTACGGCTATCGTCGCGTGCATGTGCTTTTGGAACGCGAGGGTTGGGGCACCAACATCAAGCGAACCTATCGCATTTACAGGGACTTGGGACTGCAGCTGCGGAATAAGACTCGGAAGCGCCGTGTTAAGGCGAAACTTCGCGAGGATCGGCAAATGGCTGTCGGACCAAATGACGTGTGGGCGATGGACTTCGTGCACGACCAGCTCGCAACCGGAAAGAAACTGCGGGTCCTGACGGTGGTCGCCACCTTCTCACGCTATGTTCCCGCGCTTGATCCGCCTCACAGCTATCGAGGTGAAGATGTCGTGCAGACGTTGGGACGGGTGTGACGATTTTCGTTATAGTGCGCACTATGAGTCCGATTACGCAACATACGTATTGAACCCTCATTCTCTAATCGAGGCGCCGTTACGTGGAACCGCATTTCCTTTCCCGAAGAAATAACCTACCTCACGGCATCTCTATGAAAGGTGACGAGGCGTTAGGTTTGACTGGCCCGTCCACGCGTCTGTAACGGCTGCCCGATCTTCCAAAGCATGCTTGTGTCGATCTCAAGCTCGACTCCAACCTTGCCCGCACCTGTGACTACGGTAGGATAAGAAAAAAGGGCGGTGTCGATCAGTACAGCGATCTTCTGGAGACCGAATGGTGATACGCTTCCTGACGGGTAGCCGAAGAGATCGAGTACCTGTTCTTTCTGAGCAAGCTCGGCTCGTTTCCATCCATACGTGCCAGCAACCGCTTTCATGTCAATCTTTGAAGGTGATGGCAGCAAAACGGCACAAAGGTGGCGCGCAGGATGAGACCGGCGCATCACATCGTTCGCTTTCTGCTCGGCAATAATCATCGTCTTTGCAACGCGCCCCACGGGAACGCCGATAGCAGAGGCTAAATCGGAAGGAGATGTAATAGGGGTGGCGAACTCACTATAGCGCCACAATCGTACCGTCGACGCTCCGATCTGGTGCAGTTCAGCAAGTACGTTCGGATGAACGTCCAACATAGTCGTTTCCTTCCGGTTCACCTGGTAGGACGATCGAGGATAGCTGTTTCAGCGACTGCGAGTACAGCCCTCTTGCGAGTAAGTTTCAGGCGGTTCGCTCCAAAAGCTGCCTAATGCGGCGGCGACCCTCGTTCCCAAAAATACTGAAGTAAGCCTCCAGGCACTTATCGCTATCGAGCATGAAAGGAGCATCATATTTGGTGATATGCCGAATAGCCAAGGCTGGAACCGTTGTGTCGAGCGGTCGAAACATCCTGTTGTGCAAACCGGGCTCCGGGCAACCTGGATAAAATTCACCGATCATGAAACCTTCCTGAATGAAGTCGGGCTTCAGCCGTTTTTGCAGTTGACCAATCCTGATGATCTCTCCTTCATCCTGTATTCCAGGAAGGGCAATGATAATGGCCTTATAGATCCAGTCGCCCGTTCGATCGTTGAAGGACTTTACGGGTTTCATCTGGCTGAAGACGGCGAGCATACGCGCCAAATCGTTTTCGATTTCGTCAACTGCAACAGCTTGCGACGCGGCAACCCGTAAAAGCCCCTTCGTCAGAGCCTCGGGAACGAAAGGGCAAACGCTCCCGTCCCGACCTAAATGAGGATGTGGATTGGAGAGGAATTCTGAGGCATACCGAGCAAATTTCTGAAGAGCTGCGTTTGCATACTCATCATAGGCGTTGTATCCCGCATCAATATTCTTTTCCAGAATTTCGCCCACTGTCATCAATGGACCAATCGTCCCGAAAGGTTGGCTGTAATCTTTCCAAATCTCTTTATTCATTTCGGATCCCTGGTTCGAAAAGCCACGTGCAAAACGGAAGGTCGGGCTCTTGCATGCCAGCTCGGGCGGCGGGCGAGCTGGTCGGGGGCCAATCAAGAGACCGACCTTCCATCGGAAGCGAAGCTCCCGAATTTTTGATAGCACTCGTAGTTACACTTGTGTAACTGTTTTTTTAAATGGATGTGAAAACAAGAGCGGGGGCTCGTGCACGATGAAGGTTAGTCTCACGACCGCCCGCAAATTCTTATATTCGTCGTAGTTATGAAGACATACATATGATAAATGTCGCCGCGATGGGATCCGGTAACAGGCTTTGGGTGAAAACAGAACGACCCATTGCGCAGAGGCGTGGCCGTGGCGAAGACAACACGAAGAAAAATATATACGCCAGAACAGATCGACGTCGGCGTAAAGCATAAGCTTGAGAAAATTGACTCGTTTTTGTCAGATCTCTTTAGCGAAAATTCCGAAGAAAAACTATTCCTGAGGAATATTCTTGGATTGATGCTTAAAGTATATCATATGGACGCCAATAACAAACCCATGACGAAGATGCAGGCGTGTCGCTATCTGCCTTTCAAAAACCAGACTGTTTGCCAAAAGTATGTCGAGGCAGCGCATTTGCGTGGGTTCATCGACATCACTCGGGATAAAACGGACAAACGGCGTCTGATTGTTGTTCCAAAGGAGCCGTTGGTTGTCTATGTCAATGAATATATAGCTGACTTCCTTGATGACTGCCGTAGAGCGATTGACAGTGCCGCTCAAGTAGCTACGCTTCCTGAGGAAGGGATGGCAACGGCAAGTTCTTCATCTATTGATAAATCGCCAGCGTCTTCTGGGGCACCTGTGGGTTCCTCTCAAAAGAGAGTCGATCGAAAAGCCAGGAAATTTTAGCGAGTTTTATTGTGGGAAAGCAAAAGTAAGAAGCCGGTCTCGCGCGCGTTTATCCTTTCATCAATCAAATGTTTCCTCCGTAAACAAGCTTCATCGAGGTAACCCGCTTCGCTTAACCGGCCTGACGGCCGGTGCAGGCGCTGCTAGGGGGAGCGGCTGTATCGTCGTTTCGGCCAAGAAACTGCGCGGGAAGTTCGGCGGCATGAGGTCTTTCCTCATTGTACAACACGACGACAGAACACCCACGGGACCGAGGTTCGCGAGCTTCTGTATCCGTGGCATCCCTGGTCCGGACGGCTTGTTCACGTGCATGAGGCGGTGTCTAAAGGGACGCATATTTTCCGCTGCAGCCTTTCTGGTTCTTCTTCTGGTCGACTTCTTGAGGTCCCGTCGTGGATGTTCGACCGATCAGTGAGTGGTTGTTGGCGCAGCCTGGCGGTCCCGCACGTCGATCTCGCAAGCCTGCATTCTTTGGCAAGATTGCTGAAGGACGCTGATGCCTCATCGCAATCTTCGGTAATGGGCGCAGCATTGGTCTCTCACGAAACGAGTCGGAGAGATGTTCATGCCTCGCCAGCCCATGACATGCCAGTTCGATCTGTTCTCGGCCCCGCAGCGGGGGAAGACGGCAGGGACGCCGCAATGGTCGGAGTTGCCGGAGGAGACCCGCCAAGCGTTGACGGTGCTCATCGTGCGGCTGTTCGTCGATCACGCAAAGTGCGGACATGCCTGCCAACAGAAGGAGGCCGGTCATGATG
>NZ_JALBGX010000122.1:0-19955 GCF_023006465.1 Rhizobium sp. PRIMUS64
CGCCCGCCGCTGTTCCCCCGCCCGCGGCCGTGCGCGACGCACCGGCGAAGAAGAAGAACAGCTGGCGCATCCGCTTCAGCCTGCCCGCCAATTCGATGGCCAACGGCACCAACCCGCTCGGCCTGCTGGACGAGCTGCGCGATCTCGGCGAATGCAGCGTGCGCGCCAACACCTCGGCCATTCCGGCCCTCGACGATCTGGTTCCGACGGAGCTCCATATTTCCTGGGACGTGACGCTGACCAGCGAGCAGGATCGTTCAGCGATCGACGACGTCTTCATCTTTGTGCTCGATGACATGGAACTCAGCCTCGAGGAGATCAGTGGTACGGCAGCGGCAACCGCCGCTCCGGTCGAGGAAAGGGCTGCCCCAGCCCCCGTCGCTGCAACATCGACCGCCGTCCCGGAATTCCGTCCTGTCGAGGCGGTTCCCGCCAAGCGCGAGGCGCCCGCCGCCGTCAGCCAGGCAAAGGCGGCCGAGAATGTCCGCGTTCCGGCCGAACGTCTCGATGAGCTGATGGACCGCGTCGGCGAGCTCGTCATCGCGCAGTCGCGCCTCAGCCAGCTCGCCAGCGCCAGCACCGATATCGCGCTGCGTTCCGTTTCGGAAGAAATCGAACGCCTGTCCGGCGAATTGCGCGACACGATGATGGTGCTGCGCATGGTGCCGGTCGCCACCCTCTTCTCCCGCTTCCGCCGCCTCGTCCACGATCTCGCCCGCGAGACCGGCAAGGTGATCGAGCTGGTGACGGAGGGCGAGAGCACCGAAGTCGATAAGACGGTCATCGAGCGTCTGGCCGATCCGCTGGTGCATCTGGTGCGCAACTCGATTGATCATGGCCTCGAAACGCCCGCCGATCGGCTTGCCTCCGGCAAGACCGAAGCCGGGACGGTGACGCTTTCGGCCCGCCAGGCCGGCGGCGAGGTGATCATCTCGATCAAGGACGACGGCCGCGGCATCAATCGTGAACGGGTTCGCGCCAAGGCCGAATCCTCCGGCCTTATCCAGCCCGGCCAGCCGCTTTCCGACTCAGAGCTGCTGCAGCTGATCTTCGCCCCCGGCTTCTCGACGGCAGCAGCTATCACCAATCTGTCCGGCCGCGGCGTCGGCATGGACGTGGTCAAGAAGACGGTCGAAGCCCTCCGCGGCGCAATCGACATCGTCAGTATGCCGGGACAGGGTTCGGAAGTGTCGCTGCGCATCCCGCTGACGCTCGCCATCATCGACGGCCTGCTGGTGCGCGTCGGTTCCGGCCGCTACGTCATCCCACTTTCGGCGGTCGAGGAATGCCTCGAACTGTCGCTCGAGGAAGATCTCCGCTCGCGCGGCCGCAGCTTCATCTCGCTGCGCGACAGCCTGGTGCCGTTCCTGCGCCTGCGCGACCTCTTCCGCACCGGCACCAAGCCCGATGTGCATCAGAAGGTCGTCGTCATCTCGACCGGCACGGAGCGCGTCGGCCTCGTCGTTGACCAGATCATCGGCGACCACCAGACGGTCATCAAGTCGATGTCGAAGCTGCACAATAACGTCGCGACCTTCTCGGGCGCCACCATTCTCGGCGACGGCAGCGTCGCTCTCATTCTCGACGTCGGGCACCTGGTTGCCGCGGGTCAGCAACAGGAGGCGCAATTGCGTGTAGCAGGATGAGCGCAACAGCAGCAACGGCCGAACGATTCGACAATCACTGGAGCTATGCCGAGGAAGTCGAGGTCCTGACCTTTGATCTCAATGGCGAAACCTTCGCACTTGAAGCGGTCATCGTCCAGGAGATCCTGGACCTGCTTCCTGAGACCGCGGTGCCGGGCAGCCAGCCCTTCGTCGCCAGCGTCATCAACTTTCGCGGCAAGGTCATTCCGCTCGCCGATCTGCGTCTCGCCTTCGGGATGGAAGCGGCAGAGGCGACGATCGACAGCCGCATCATCGTCATCGAGATCGATCTGCAGGGCGAGCAGACGCTCGTCGGCCTCAGAACCGACAAGGTGAACGAGGTGACGACACTTGCAAAGTCCGCGAGCGAGGCACCGCCGAGCATCGGCATGCGCTGGCGCGCCGATTACATCAACTGCCTGGTGAAGAGGGGCGGAGAATTCATCATTCTCCCTAATCTGCAGGCGATTTTTTCATCGAGGCACGACGCGGCTGGAGCCGCTAATTGACGCTGGATGAATTCAACGAGGGGTTTGGGGACCATGCGACTGACAATCAAGACGAAACTAGTGACCGCGTTCACCTTCATCATTGTAATGCTCGTGGGCACTGCCGCTTACGGTGTCTTCAGCCTTGGATCGCTGAACGACACGATCGATAAGCTTCTCGCCGGCCCGGCGGCCCGCCTGGATTTCGCGCAGCAGATCAACATCGCTCAGCTCGAGGCGATCCGCCAGCAGAAGAACCTGCTCACCGCCCGCAGCGCAGACGAGACGGCCGGGGCAATCGCCAAGGGCAATCAGGCTCGCAAGGAATTCGCCGACGCCTTCAGCCAGGTGTTGGCGCTGGCAACGGAAGAAGGCAAGGCGCGTTGGGCCCGCATCGCCGAACTTTCCAAGACCTTCAATGGAGCCGACGATCAGATCCGCGAATATGTGAAGGCCGGCAATGCCGAAGGCGCAAATGCCATCTCCGTCACGACGGCGCGCGCCGCTGCCAACGACATCGACTCGACGCTCAGCGAGATCCTGGCACTTGAAAAGCAGCGCATGAAGGCTGCTGACGACGGCGCCGAAGCGCAATACACGACGACGCGCACAATGATGGTTGCGGTCGCCGCGGTCGCCCTGCTGATTGCTGCCTTCACCGCCTTCTGGATCGCCAGCACGATCAGCAAGGGCCTCAGCCGTGCAAACACCGTGGTTCGCGAAGTGTCGGAAGGCGATCTGACAAAGATGGCCGATATCACCAGCCATGACGAAATCGGCGAACTTCTAGGCAACGTCAACACGATGATCGAACGCCTGCGCGGCGTCGTCGCCGACGCACTGTCGGCCGCCGAAAACGTCTCTTCCGGCAGCCAGCAGCTTTCGGCAAGCTCGGAACAGGTGTCGCAGGGTGCTACCGAACAGGCGGCTTCGGCCGAAGAGGCTTCCGCCTCGATGGAAGAGATGGCCGCCAACATCAAGCAGAACGCCGACAATGCGGCGCAGACCGAAAAAATCGCCCGCCAGTCGGCCAAGGATGCGGAAGCCAGCGGTGAAGCGGTGACGCGCGCCGTCGACGCTATGCGCACGATCGCCCAGAAGATCGGCATCGTCCAGGAAATCGCCCGCCAGACCGATCTACTCGCCCTCAACGCCGCCGTCGAAGCGGCACGCGCCGGCGAGCACGGCAAGGGTTTTGCGGTCGTCGCTTCGGAGGTGCGCAAACTTGCCGAACGCAGCCAATCGGCTGCTGCCGAAATCAGCTCGATGTCGAGCGACACGGTCAAGGCTGCCGCCGATGCCGGCGACATGCTCGGCCGGCTGGTGCCCGACATTCGCAAAACGGCGGAACTGGTCTCCGAGATCAGCGCCGCCTGCCGCGAACAGGATATCGGCGCCTCGCAGATCAATGAAGCGATCCAGCAGCTCGACAAGGTGACGCAGCAGAATGCCGGCGCCTCCGAGCAGATGTCGGCGACCTCCGAGGAACTCGCCTCCCAGGCCGAAGAGCTGCAGACGTCGATCGCCTTCTTCAAGGTCGATACGGCAGGCAGCGCGCGGTCCGGCGCCAACAAAGCGCAGCCAAAAGCTTCCGCCAAGGTGAAGGCCCCGGCCGCTGTCCGCAAGGCTGCCCCGCAGGCCCATAGCCAAGGCCGCGCCCAGACGATTTCGGCTCAGCAGCAGCGTCTCAAAGGCTTTGCTCTCGATATGTCGATGGGTGGTCCGGATGCCAGCGATGACGATTTCAGGGAGAGCGCATAAGCGCTCCCCGGGGAAGCGCTTATGCGCCTTCGCCTCAAACTGATCCCTCGGGCTGCTCCGGCGGCCCGAGACGGGAATATCCCCCAACGCATGTAGGCGTTGGCGCTGCGATCGATAGATGTCCGGCTGCCGGGAAGTGAATGTAGTCGCTTTCCCCCTTTTCAGACACATCACTTTCAAGCTCGCCGTCCCGCCGATGGGACGCGTTTCTATCCATTCGTTTTGACCGCATAGAGGGGGTACCACATGCGTTTCACCATCAAGCTCAAGCTGGGGCTTGCCTTCGGCATCATGACATTGCTGTTGATTGGCATCGCCATCTACGGAAGCATGAGCCTCGGCACCTTGAATGACGCCAGCGGCAAGATGATCGACGGCCCGATGCGCCGTCTGGAGCTGGCACTGACCGCCAATGTCGCCGAAGTCAACGCCATCCGCGCTCAGAAGAACGCACTGCTTTCCACGGATCCCGACAGCGCTGCCGGTTTCTACAAGGAGGCCGACCAGAACTTGCAGGCCATGTTTGAGGCCGTCGATGCCGGCCACGCCATCGCTTCGCCGGAAGGAAAACTCTATTGGGAAAAGCTGCAGACGATCGGCGCGAAATTCCGCAACAGATCCGCCGAGCTGCAGCAGCTTGACGCCAGGGGCGATCAAGCCGGCGCACTGGCGCTGTCGCTCGGCGACCTGCGCACGATGACCAACGACATGGGTGACGCGATTGCCGCACTCATCGAGATTCAGCGCAAGGGCATGAAGACGACCGATCAGTCGAACACCGATCTTTATAACTCGACCAAGCTGATCCTCAGCACTGCTTCCGGCATCGCCGTGCTTGTGGCGCTCGGTGCTGCATTGTGGATCATGCTCGGAATCAACAACGGCCTGAGGAAAATCACGACCGTCGCAAATGCCGTCGCAATCGGTGACCTTAACCAGACGGTCGATGTCACGACCAATGACGAGATCAAGGACCTCATCAATACGGTCAACAGCATGACTGCCAATCTGCGCACCACGGCAGCTCTTGCCGATCAGATTGCCATGGGCGACCTCAGCACCGATGCCAAGCCGCTCTCGGATAAGGATACGCTCGGCATCGCGATGCAGAGCATGATCTCCAACCTGCGGACCACCGCCGGCATCGCCGATCAGATCGCAAACGGCGACCTGACGGTGTCTCCAAAGCCGCTCTCCGACAAGGATGCGCTGGGCCTCGCGCTCGAACAGATGGTCGAGCGCCTGCGCGGCGTCGTGGCCGATGCGATCTCGGCCGCCGAGAACGTCTCCTCCGGCAGCCAGGAACTTTCGGCAAGCTCGGAGCAGGTGTCGCAGGGCGCCACCGAACAGGCCGCTTCGGCCGAAGAGGCTTCCGCCTCGATGGAAGAGATGGCCGCCAACATCAAGCAGAATGCCGACAACGCCGCCCAGACCGAGAAGATTGCCCGTCAGTCGGCCAAGGACGCGGAAGCCAGTGGTGACGCGGTGACGTGCGCCGTACAGGCGATGCGGACCATTGCCGAGAAGATCGGCATCGTCCAGGAAATCGCCCGCCAGACCGATCTGTTGGCGCTCAATGCTGCCGTCGAAGCGGCGCGCGCCGGAGAGCACGGCAAGGGGTTTGCGGTCGTCGCCTCGGAAGTGCGCAAGCTTGCCGAACGCAGCCAATCGGCTGCTGCCGAAATCAGCTCTATGTCGGGCGATACGGTCAAGGCCGCTCAGGAAGCCGGCGACATGCTCGGCCGGCTGGTGCCCGACATCCGCAAGACGGCGGAACTGGTCTCCGAGATCAGCGCCGCCTGCCGCGAACAGGATATCGGCGCCTCGCAGATCAATGAAGCGATCCAGCAGCTCGACAAGGTGACGCAGCAGAATGCCGGCGCCTCCGAGCAGATGTCGGCGACCTCCGAGGAACTCGCCTCCCAGGCCGAAGAGCTGCAGACGTCGATCGCCTTCTTCAAGGTCGATATGGCGGGTGGGCGCCGCGAGCGCGCGCCGGCTGTAAAACTAACCGCCCGCAGCCGGGCCTCGGCCGCACCGCGCAAACCGGTCAGTAAGGCGCCGGCCAATACGATCGCTGGTCAGCAGGCCCGCGTGAAGGGGTTTGCCCTCGACATGTCGATGGGCGGTCCCGATACGGCCGATGACGAGTTTAGGGAGAGCGCATAGCGCTCCCCTGGGGAAAGCGCATGACCGCTCCCCGTTCGCAATTGTCGTGGGCCAATCAGGATGGCCCGCGACGCACGCTTCGCCTACCGGAATGTCTTTGCTGCATGATGCCGCGCCCCCTGGTCCACATTTATTGCTTCGCTCTCGGAGAGGTATATTGAGATGCGTATTACGATTAAACTTAAGCTCGCAGCCGCATTTGGCTTTGTCATATTGTTGCTGGTGGGCAGCGCGGTCTATGGAATCATCAGCCTCAGTTCCCTGAACGATGCTGTCGGCAACCTTATTTCGGGTCCGGCAAAGAGGCTGGAACTGGCTCTAGAGGCAAAGACTGCGGAGCTTAATGCTGTTCGCTGGCAGAAGAATGCCCTTCTGGAAATGGATCCGGAAGTAGCCAGGAAGGACTACCAGAATTCGGCGAAGAGCCTGGATGAAATGGTAGTTTTCGCCACGGGCGGCCAACAGCTCGCAACTGCCGAGGGCAAGCCCACCTGGGACAGGCTGGTCGAGTTGGCCAAACGCTTCAGTGAGGGCTCCAACAAAGTCGCCTCTATCCAGGAAAGTGACGACAGGGCAGCGGCAGCGGCGCTTTCGTCCGGAGAGGTTCGCGCTCTCGTCATGGAACTCGAAGATGTTTTCGAGACGCTCGTCACGCTTCAGCAGAAGTCGATGACGCAAGCCGATAACGATACAGACATTCTTTATAGTTCGACGAAAAACATGCTGATCGGCATCGCTATCGGGGCTTCCGTCATCGCGTTCGCTGCTGCGCTGTGGATCGCGCTCGGTGTCAACAGCGGCCTGCGCAAGATCATGAACGTTGCCAGCGCCGTCGCCATCGGTGACCTGAACCAGAAGATCGAGATCAAGAGCAACGACGAGATCAAGGATCTGGTCAACACGATCAACGTCATGACGGACAATCTTCGCAGCACTGCTGAGATCGCCAACCAGATCGCGAACGGCGACCTGACGGTGTCTCCGAAGCCGCTTTCGGAGAAGGACACGCTCGGCATTGCCCTCGAACAGATGGTTGAGCGCCTGCGTGGCGTCGTCTCCGATGCGGCTGCTGCCGCAGAAAATGTCTCGGCGGGCAGCCAGGAACTGTCCTCGAGCTCCGAGCAGGTGTCGCAGGGCGCCACCGAACAGGCGGCTTCGGCCGAAGAGGCTTCCGCCTCGATGGAAGAGATGGCCGCCAACATCAAGCAGAATGCCGACAACGCCGCCCAGACCGAGAAGATTGCCCGTCAGTCGGCCAAGGACGCGGAAGCCAGTGGTGACGCGGTGACGCGCGCCGTACAGGCGATGCGGACCATTGCCGAGAAGATCGGCATCGTCCAGGAAATCGCCCGCCAGACCGATCTGTTGGCGCTCAATGCTGCCGTCGAAGCGGCGCGCGCCGGAGAGCACGGCAAGGGGTTTGCGGTCGTCGCCTCGGAAGTGCGCAAGCTTGCCGAACGCAGCCAATCGGCTGCTGCCGAAATCAGCTCTATGTCGGGCGATACGGTCAAGGCCGCTCAGGAAGCCGGCGACATGCTCGGCCGGCTGGTGCCCGACATCCGCAAGACGGCGGAACTGGTCTCCGAGATCAGCGCCGCATGCCGCGAACAGGATGTCGGCGCCTCGCAGATCAACGAGGCGATCCAGCAGCTCGACAAGGTGACGCAGCAGAATGCCGGTGCTTCCGAGCAGATGTCGGCGACCTCGGAAGAGCTCGCGACCCAAGCGGAAGAGCTGCAGGCTTCGATTGCCTTCTTCAAGGTCGATACAGCAAGCAATCGCCAGTCCCGCACGCCGGCCGCCAAGGTCACGGTCCGCAGTCCGGCACAGGCCGCCGGTCGCAAGCCCAGCACCAGGAAGCCGGCTGCCAACAGCGTTGCCGGCCAGCAGGCGCGGGTAAAAGGCTTCGCTCTCGATCTCTCCATGGGCGGTCCCGACGATGGGGACGCCGAATTCAAGGAAAGCGCATGATCATGGCCACGACATCCCTGGAAGCGCAATTCGTGACCTTCAGCCTCGGCGAGGAGATTTTCGCCGTGCCGGTTGAGGTCGTACGGGAAATCCTTGACTATGCGGAAGCTTTCAAGATTCCGAATGGTCCAGACTATCTGCTCGGCCTGCGCGACGTGCGCGGGCAGGGCGTGCCGACGATCGATCTTCGATTGAAGCTCGGCATGACGAAGACCGTGCCGACGCCGCATACGCGCGTGCTCGTCCTCGACGTGCCGATGGAAAGCCGGCTCCTGACCCTCGGCCTCGTCGCCGACCGCGTCTTCGAGGTCACGCCGTTCCGGCGCGAGCAGATCGAGGCGGCGCCTGACATCGGCGTGCGCTGGCGCTCGGACTATATCGCCGGCGTCGTTCGCCGTGAAAACGGCTTCGTCGTCATCATCGATCTTGCACGGTTGCTGTCGCGCGAGGACGCCTCGGCACTGCAATCGGCGGCCTGACCCGCGCATCAACTCGGAGTACTGCGTTCTATGAGTATGGCAGCAGCGGTGGAAACCCAATTGCCGGGCGACCGGATCAGCAAGCGCAATTTCGACAAGCTTGCCCGGTTCATCTACGATTACAGCGGCATCAAGATGCCGCCGACCAAGCTGACGATGCTCGAAGGGCGGCTGAGGCGCCGCCTTCGCGCAACCAACCATGCCACCTTCGACGATTATTGCGACTTCCTGTTCAATCACGACGGGCTCGACCAGGAAACCGTCTACCTGATCGACGTGGTGACGACGAATAAGACCGACTTCTTCCGCGAAGCCAAGCATTTCGACTATCTGCAGACGGTAGCGCTGCCAACGATCGCCAATAGCGGCGTTCGGACCATCCGCACCTGGAGCTCTGCCTGCTCGACGGGAGCCGAGCCCTACACGATGGCGATGGTGCTGGCGGAATTCACCGAAGGCCGCAACGACGTCTCCTACAGCGTTCTGGCCACCGACCTTTCCACCGACGTGCTGCAGACGGCGCGCCGCGGCATCTACCCGGAAGACCTCGTCGCGCCCGTGCCGCGCGACCTGCAGCGCAAATACGTGCTGACGGCCAAGCAGCCGGATCGGCGGGAGGTGCGCATCACGCCGAAACTGCGCAGCAAGATTGGTTTTGCCCGCATGAACCTGATGGACGAGAAATACCAGATCGGCGAGGCGATGAACGTCATCTTCTGCCGCAACGTGCTAATCTACTTCGACAAGCAGACTCAGGCCGGCGTGCTCAACCGCCTCTGTGATTGCCTGGCGAAGGGCGGCTACATGTTCATCGGCCATTCTGAATCGATCACCGGCTTCGATCTGCCGTTGAAGCAGGTCTCGAATACGGTATTTCAGCGTATCTAAGCGCATGGCGTCATCCCAAAACCGCTGCGCACTTCTGGACGGCATGCATTAGGGGCATTCATGGCTAAGAAAATCCGCGTTCTCATCATCGACGATTCCGCCAGCGTCCGCCAGACGCTGACCCACGTGCTGGAGCAGGATCCCGATATCGAGATCATGGCGGTCGCATCCGACCCCTTCATGGCGGCGCGGAAGCTGCAGGAGGAGATCCCCGATGTCATCACGCTCGATGTGGAGATGCCGCGCATGGATGGCATTACCTTCCTGCGCAAGCTGATGGCGCAGCGGCCGATCCCTGTCGTGATGTGTTCGTCGCTGACGGAGGCGGGTTCGGAGACGCTGATCCAGGCGCTGGAGGCCGGTGCGGTCGACGTCATTCTGAAATCGAAGATCGGGGCCGCCGACAGCCTTGCCGATGATGCGATGCGTATTCGCGAAGTCGTCAAGAGCGCCTCGCATGCACGACTTTCCAATGTCCGCCGCGCCGCCGGAACCATCCGTTCCGCTTCAGCGGAGGGGCCGGCAAAGAAACTGACGGCGGATGTGATGCTGCCGCCACCGACGGGGCGGGCCATGGCGAAGACGACGGAGATGGTCGTCTGCGTCGGAGCTTCCACCGGCGGCACCGAAGCACTGCGCGAGTTCCTGGAAGAACTGCCGGCCAATGCGCCTGGTACGGTGATCGTCCAGCACATGCCGGAGAAATTCACCGCCGCCTTCGCCAAGCGGCTGAACGGGCTCTGCGAGGTCGAGGTCAAGGAAGCCGTCGATGGCGATCCGGTGCTGCGCGGCCATGTGCTGATCGCGCCTGGTGACAAGCACATGCTGCTCGAGCGCCAGGGTGCGCGCTATTATGTGAGCGTGAAGACCGGGCCGCTGGTGTCGCGACACCGGCCTTCCGTCGACGTGCTCTTCCGCTCGGCGGCGCGCTCGGCCGGCTCGAACGCCATGGGCATCATCATGACCGGCATGGGCGACGACGGTGCGCGCGGCATGTTCGAAATGCACCAGGCCGGCGCCTACACGGTGGCGCAAGACGAGGCGAGTTCCGTCGTTTTCGGCATGCCGAAGGAGGCGATCGCCAAAGGCGGCGTCGACCGGGTCCTGCCGCTCGATCAGATCGCTCGCGAAGTGCTGATGACACAACAGAAGTTCTAGGACCTGTTTGAACTGGACGGGATCGAAGCCGGCGGTGTCGCAGGATGCCGCCGACTTTTATTGTAGCCCTCTAGGTTCTGCATTCAGGCGAGATAACCGCCGTCGATCGTCAGGCTGGCGCCGGTGACGAAGGCGGCCTCGGCACTGGCGAGATAGGCGGCGAGGCCGGCGATCTCGTGGTCCTCACCCAGGCGGCCAAGCGCCATCAGCGGCTTGAGGCGCTCATGATCGTCCTCATTGGGGTTCATGTCGGTCGCCGTCGGGCCGGGCTGGATGTTGTTGACGGTGATGCCGCGTGGGCCGAGATCGCGGGCGAGGCCGCGGGTCATCGAGGCGATCGCGCCTTTCGTCATGCTATAGACCGAGGAGGTCGGAAAGCCGCTGCGATCGGCGGTGACGCTGCCGATGGTGATGACGCGGCCGCCTTCCTTCATGTGTCTTGCCGCTGCCTGGATGCCGACGAAGGCAGCGCGGACGTTGACGGCGAACATCCGGTCGAAATCTTCGAGCGAATAGTCGTCGAGCGGGTTGAGGATGAGAATGCCGGCATTGCTGACGAGAATGTCGAGACCGCCAAAATGCCCGGCTGTCAGCGCGACGGCATCCTGTACGGCCTTCGCATCGGCACTGTCGGCCCGGATCGCCAGCGCCCTGCCCCCAGCAGCCTCCAGCTCGGCGACGATCGCCTTCGCCGTGTGCTCGGAGCTGGAATAGGTGAAGGCGACGGCGGCGCCGTCAGCGGCGAGTCTTCGAACGATGGCGGCACCGATGCCGCGCGAGCCGCCGGTGACGAGGGCGATCTTGGTGGAAAGGGGTTGAGACATGCAGGTTTCCTTTGTTTTTGGATTGATCAGTCTAGAATTGGCCGTGGAAAGGCCGCTTCGGAGTTGCCCCATCGTCAGCGGAGGCTTCTGATTGCCATGCGTGCGATACCGCGGAGCGTCTCGGGTGGGACGCCGTTTCGGGCGCTGACTTTCATCCCCGACAAAGCAGCGCCGAGAAACGGGATGGCGTCGGCGATATCGATATCTGTTGCGAGATCTCCGGTCCTGCGAGCCTCAGCGAGAAGGCTTTCGATCGCCGCGTGAAGCGCGTGGCCGGCGCTGTCGGTAAGAGCTGCGATCTCGGCATCGGTACGGCCGAATTCACAGATGGCGCTGACACCGAGGCAGCCGCGCCGCGCCTCGGCAGCGGGACGCGAGGCGAAAGCGACAAGAGCGCCTTCCAGCGCCTCGATCGGCCGGTTTTCGCGGCGAAGATCGGCGATGATCTTATCGATGCTCTCCACATTGTAGCGCTTCAGCGCTTCCAGATAGAGACCGCGCTTGTCGCCGAAGGTGTCGTACATGCTTTGCCGGCTGATCTTCATCGCCGTCAGCAATTCCTCGGTCGAGGTGCCTTCATAGCCATGCTCGGAAAATACGCCGATGGCGGCATGAAGGGCGGTGTCGCGATCGAATTCCTTGTGTCGTGCCATGAACAGGCTTCTACTCTTATTGGACTGATCTGTCCAGAATAAAATGAATGGTTTCCGCCGCCGCAGGGCAGCCATGCGCGCCTCCCCTTGAAATTTCCCTGATTTTGTGGTCTTGAGGCCGCCAATCTTCGCAGCGCTGCCTGTCATGCATGTTCAGGGACACTTCCCGCCCCTGGCAGCGCGCGCGCCCCGTATCAGTCCCAAGGAAAAATGCGCCGATGGCCCGTTCAGCTCTTCTCAATGTCATGGTTCAGGCTGCCCTCAAGGCAGGAAAGTCGCTGGGACGTGATTTCGGCGAAGTGCAGAACCTGCAGGTGTCCGTGAAAGGACCGGGTGACTTCGTTTCCACCGCCGACCGCAAGGCCGAAAAGATCGTCAGGGAAGAGCTGCTCAAGGCGCGTCCGACCTATGGCTTCCTCGGCGAGGAAAGCGAGGAAATCAAGGGCACCGACGGCGCGCATCGCTGGATCGTCGACCCGCTCGACGGCACGACGAACTTCCTGCACGGCATCCCGGCCTTTGCTGTCTCGATCGCGCTCGAACGCAACGGCGAGATCGTTGCCGCCGTCGTTTTCAATCCGGCAACCGACGAGCTTTATACCGCCGAACGCGGGGGCGGCGCCTTCCTCAACGACCGACGCCTGCGCGTCGCCGCGCGTCGCGCGCTGTCGGATTGCGTCATCGGCTGCGGTGTGCCGGCGCTCGGCAAGCGCAATCACGGCAAGTTCCTGGTCGAACTTCGCCACGTGATGGGCGAAGTGGCGGGCATCCGCCGTCTGGGTTCGCCGACGCTCGATCTTGCCTATGTCGCTGCCGGGCGGTTCGACGGTTTCTGGGAAGCGGAGCTTGCGCCGTGGGACATGGCTGCCGGCATCCTGCTCATCCGCGAAGCCGGCGGTTTCGCCACCGACTGGGACGGTGGCGCGACGATGCTGGAGAGCGGCGCGATCGTCGCCGGCAACGAGATCATCCACAAGGCGCTGATCGAAGTCGTCAAGCGGCCGGTTCCGGCCAAGTGACCGAACGAAAATCTGGCTGTTGTAAAGTCACGGTTTTCGCCCCGGCATACTTCAATTCGGCACAATGTTGCTCTAGTCTCCGCCAGCAATGACTCCGGAGGCAGCGACCCTATGGAAAATGTGAATGTGGCGGAGATCGGCTCCACCGAAAAGACGGCTGGCACTTATGCCAACAGGCTTTCGAGTCCCATGCCCTTCCTCTGGACGATGCTGCTTTTCCTCGTCATCGTCGGCTTTATCGCCGCCATCCTCTTCCGGCAGACGCAGACCGCCTTCATGCACAATCCGGGCCTCAACGGCCTGATCGTCGGTGTTCTCGCGGTCGGAATCATCCTTGTTTTCAACCATGTACTGGCGCTTCGCCCTGAGGTGCGCTGGTTTAATTCGTTCCGCGCCGCCGGCAGCGCCGACAAGGTGAACCGCAATCCGCGGCTGCTTGCGCCAATGCGGGCGCTGCTCGGCAGCCGCAAGTCCTCAGTGGCGCTGTCGACGACGGCGCTGCGCTCAATCCTCGATTCGATCGCTACCCGCCTCGACGAATCGCGCGATGTTTCACGCTACCTGATCGGCCTCTTGGTCTTCCTCGGCCTGCTCGGCACCTTCTGGGGCCTCATCGGCACGATCAGTTCGATCAGCATTGTCATTCAGTCCCTCGATGCCGGCTCGAACGGCACCGGAGACGTGCTCTCGGCGCTGAAGGAAGGGCTTTCCACGCCGCTTTCGGGCATGGGCCAGGCCTTCTCCTCCTCGCTGCTCGGCCTTTCCGGTTCGCTCATTCTTGGCTTCCTCGACCTGCAGGCCGGCCGCGCGCAAAACCGCTTCTACATGGAGCTGGAAAACTGGCTTTCCTCGGTCACGGATGTCGGCTCCGATCTTGCCCCGGCTCTCGAGGCCGTATCCGGCGGTTCCTCGGACGACATGCGCGCGCTCTCCGATTATCTGCGCAAGGTCTCCGAAGAGGGCGGCGCCGGCAGCCAGCGCTCCGTCGCCGCCATGGCGAGCCTTGCCGAAGGTATTCAGGGCCTCGTCAAGAACATGCGCAACGAGCAGCAGATGCTGCGCGACTGGATCGAGGCACAGCAGGACGAGGCGAAGGCAATGCGCCGCACGCTCGACCGGCTTGCCGAGCGCATCGGCGTGCAGGAGCGCGCAGGCGAGAGGGGCGAGCGCATGCGCGACCGCGCCAGCCAGACAGAAAAGAGCGAGGGCAAGTAAGCTATGGCTCTTGCCCGCAACCGGCGCCGCGAACGCACGGTGGATTATTGGCCGGGCTTCGTCGATGCGCTGTCGACGCTGCTCATCTCAATCATGTTCCTGCTGACGGTCTTCGTCGTCGGGCAGTTCATCCTCAGCCGCGAGATCACCGGACGCGATGAGGTGCTTAATCGCCTGAACAGCCAGATCAACGAGCTGACTCAGCTTCTCGCGCTCGAAAAGGGTAGCAACCAGGATCTCCAGGATTCTGTCGCCAACCTGCAGGCCTCGCTTGCCAGCGCCGAAGGCGACCGTTCGCGGCTGCAGGCGCTGCTGAATGCCGGTTCGGGCGGTCAGGATGCGGCGCAGAAGCGGATCGGCTCGATGACGCAGGAGCTTGACGAGCAGAAGCAGGTGAGCGAACGGGCGCTCAGCCAGGTCGAACTGCTGAACCAGCAGATATCAGCGCTTCGCAGCCAGATCGCCGCCGTCGAAGCAGCCCTTCAGGCGTCGGAGGAGAAAGACCGGGTCTCGCAGACCAAGATCGCCGACCTCGGCAGCCGCCTCAACGTGGCGCTCGCCGCGCGCGTGCAGGAGCTGAACCGCTACCGCTCCGACTTCTTCGGCCGTCTGCGCGAGATCCTCTCGGACCGCGAGAATATCCGCATCGTCGGCGACCGGTTCGTCTTCCAGTCGGAAGTGCTGTTTCCGTCGGGCGGCGCCGATCTCAACCCGGAGGGGCAGACCGAAATGGCGAAGCTTGCCGCCGCCCTCCTCGATCTCGCCAAGGAAATTCCGCCGGAGATCAACTGGGTGCTGCGCGTCGATGGCCATACCGACAATGTGCCGCTTGCCGGAACGGGTCGCTATCGCGACAATTGGGAACTCTCCTCGGCGCGCGCGATTTCGGTCGTCAAGTTTCTGATCGCACAGGGTGTGCCGGCCGATCGGCTGGTCGCCGCCGGCTTCGGCGAGTTCCAGCCGATCGCGCCAGGCGATACGCCGGATGCGCACTCTACCAATCGCCGCATCGAGCTGAAACTGACCGAGAAATGATTACAGCGCCGCGCGTTTTTTCAGACGCGCAAAGGACGCTGTAACACTTTGAATTGCTGCATAATTCCCTAAATCGATTCCGATTTAGGGAATTATGCAGTGGCCCGACATTCCCTGCTGCGCGGCCTTCAGGCGGCCGGCGAGGAAATCGCGCACGGCGGGGCTGTCGCTGAGGCCGATCGCTGTCATATAGGCATCGGCTGCCGCGGTATCATCGCCGGCCTGGGTCAGGAGAAAGGCACGCACGGCCCAGTAGGGCTGGTAGCTTGCGACGTCGCGCGGATCGAGCCGGTCGAGCACTTCCAGGCCGGCAGCGGCGCTCAAGGCCCTGCCGATCACCGCAGCTTGGCTGACGCGTGCACCCAGCGTCGGCTTCATCATCACCAGCGCCGCGTAGAGTGTCGTCAGCGCCTGCCAGTCGGTCGTACCTGACAGCCGGCGCGCCGCATGCACGGACTGGATCGCCGCCTGACACTGGAAGGGGCCGAAACGGTCGAAGCCGCCGGCCTTGCGCAGCAGTGCATCCGCCTCGGCAATCATGATCGCGTTCCACGCGGCCATATCCTGCTCGTCCAGCGGCACATATCGGCCGCTACCGTCGCGCCGGGCGCTGCGGCGGGCTTCGCAGTGAAGCATCAAGGAGAGCAGCCCGACCGCTTCCGGTTCGTCCGGCAGCACCGCCAGAAGCGCGCGGCCGAGCCAGATCGCCTCGCCGGCCAGTGAAGGGTGTTCGTCCTCTCCGTCGAGACCGTCCCAGCCAAGACCGTAAGCCGCGTAGATCGCCGAGAGCACCGCCGCAAGCCGCTCCGGCAAGGTGGTGCGAGGCGGGACGGCGAAGGGAATGCCGGCATCGCGGATCTTTACCTTGGCCCGCACCAGCCGCTGGCTCATCGCCTCAGGTGAGACGACGAAGGTCCGCGCAATAGTCTTTGCCTCGATGCCGAGAACGGTCTGCAGCATCAGCGCCGTATGCACGGAGCGGTCGATGGCGGGATGGGTGCAGGCGAAGAGCAGCTTCAGCCGCTCATCGGGAAAGATGGCGTTGCCGGCCTCGTTCATGCGTTCCTCCGCCTCCTCAAAGGCGATCGATATCGTCGTTTGCGCATTGGCCTCGACAGTGCGGTGGCGGGCCGCCTGCATGAGATTGCGGCGGGCGGCCACCAGCAGCCAGGCTTCCGGATTGCCGGGAATGCCGCGCTCCGGCCAGACGCGAAGCGCCGAAGCCAGCGCTTCCGACAATGCATCCTCTGCTGCCGCCACGTCGCGCGAGCGGGCGGTGAGGAAGGCGATCAGCTTGCCGTAGGACTGACGCGCCACCTTTTCGGCAGCGCGTCCGGCATCGGGCGGCATTACCGCCTCACATCTGCAAGCGCGGACGCACCTCGACCGAACCCTTGTCGGAGATCGGGACGCGGGTCGCCCATTCGAGTGCTGTATCGATGTCGGGGACGTCGATCAGATAGAAGCCGCCGAGCTGTTCCTTGCCTTCCGGATAAGGCCCGTCCTGAACATCGTGTTCCTCGCCTTTGCGGCGCACGATCGTGCCGGTTTCCGGGCCTGTCAGCCCGGCGCCGCCGGTCATGATCCCTGCCTGAGCGAGCGCCTTGCTGTAGGCGACCCAGCCGTCGCGATAAGCGGGATCGCCGCGGCGGGCGAAATCCTCGGCGGCCTCGCGAATGATGAGAGCATATTGCATGGAAAACTCCTGATCTCGTTGTTGCGTTGATCCGGGCATGCCGATAGCGGGGATCGAGATCCCGAAAATCGTCAAGCCCGGCGGAGCGGCGCGGCCGTTCCGAAACAATGAGGCGCGACCACCGGTCGTTTCGACATGGCTTTCAAAAAAATATGCGAAAAAGAAAAAGGGCACCGAAAATCGCAAGCGGGCCGGGCTCAAGGGCGCCGGCGCTGCTCAAGGGTGCGAAAGGGCAGGGCGGCAATCACGCCGCCGCTGCCGGTCTGCTCAGGACTCGGCCTTCGTCTGGTCGACGACCTCGGCGCTGGGCGTGTTCTTCTTGATGGATTCGATGGCACTTATGGCGGACGCCTTCGCCTTGTAGCCCTCAGACGAGAACATAGCTTCCCCGTTCGATGCCTTGAAGCGGAAGCGGAACTCGCCGGCCTTATCCTTATAGACTTCGAATTTATACATAGATGTCTCCCGAAATCCCAAAACGCTGAATTGCAACCATCAGCTTAGCGGAGGCTAGATCAAAATGGCGAGCTTTTCCACTGCCTTAATCAGGATTGGGTTGCTTAGCGTCCAATTGTCACCGTTTCCATTGGACGCAAGCGAATGAGGGCGCCAGCGGCTATGCCCCGAGAACAGGATGATTTTAGGCCGGGTCGGCCTAAAATCTGAATCCTGTTCTAAGTTAAATAGTGAGAGCATGATGTCGTCCGAAAACCGCTCACACTTTTCGGCATCGTGCTCCGGCATCACTCCATCTGGATGTTGGCGCCCTTGACGACCGGTCCCCATTTGGCGAGTTCGGCCTTCACATGGGTGGCGAGTTCCTCCGGCGTCGAGCCGACGATGGTGGCGCTGAATTCCTTCATGCGTTCAGCGACGGCAGGGTCGGCAAGCGCCTTTTTAGCCGAGGCGTTGAGGCGCATCACCGCTTCGTTCGGCGTCTTGGCAGGGGCGAAAAGCGCGTTCCAGGTATAGGTCTCGTAACCTGGAATGCCTGACTCGGCGATCGTGGGCACATCGGGGAAGGAGGGCGCGCGCTCGGCCGTGGTCACCGCCAGCGCCCGCAGGGTGCCAGCCTTGATGTGGCTCGACGACGAGGGCAGATTGTCGAACATGATTGGCACCTGGTTGCCGATGACGTCGTTCAATGCCGGGCCGGCGCCCTTATAGGGAATGTGCTGCATGCTGACGCCGGCCATGGACTTGAAGAGCTCTCCGGAAAGATGCAGCGGCGTGCCGTTGCCCGATGAGGCGTAGCTGTATTTGTCGGGCTCGGCTTTCAGCAGGGCGATCAGCTCCTGCACGGTCTTCGCCGGCAATTCCGGATTGACGACCAGCACATTCGGCACGACGACGAGCAGCGAGATCGGCGCGAAATCCTGCTCGGGATCGTAGGGGGTCGATTTGAGGATCAGCGGATTGAGGGCGTGGGTCGCAACGGTGCCCATCAGGATGGTGTAACCGTCCGGTTCGGCGCGGGCGACGTTACCGGCGCCGAGATTACCGCCGGCGCCGGCGACGTTCTGGACGATCACCTGCTGGCCGAGATCCTCTGACATCTTCTGCGCGACGATGCGGGCGACGACATCGGTCGAGCCGCCGGCCGCGAAGGGCACGACCATGGTGATCGCGCGATCGGGAAAATCCGCAGCAGTGGCAGACGCACCGACGGCAAGGGCCGCAAGCACACCGAAACCGAGCGCAAGGCCCGTACGTCGCGTCATATCGGAAAGTGCCATTCCTATCTCCTCCCAAGGATTTCAGCAGCCATATCCCCACCCCGGGGAATGAAGAGGTTAGGGCAGAACGCGCGAAAGACAACTGCGGGGAGGCGCAGCGGGTTCAGACTTTAGTCGTTGTTGGTGGGAGAAGTGCGCGCCGGCTATTTCGCCGCAGCGAGCACATCCTCGTTGGCGGCGTCGAATTGCAGTCGCGCCAGCCGGGCATAGATGCCGCCATGGCGGATCAGGCTCTGATGCGTGCCCTCCTCGACGACGCGGCCCTGATCCATGACGAGAATACGGTCGGCCTTCAGCACGGTTGCCAGGCGATGGGCGATAACGAGCGTCGTGCGGCCGTCCACCAGGCCGTCGAGCGCCTTCTGCACCAGCGTCTCGCTTTCGGCGTCAAGCGCTGAGGTCGCCTCGTCGAGCAGCAGCACGGAGGCGTTCTTCAGGATGGCGCGGGCAATGGCGATGCGCTGGCGCTGGCCGCCAGAGAGCATGATGCCGCGTTCGCCGACCTCGGTCTCGTAACCCTGGTCCAGCCGGGCGATGAATTCGTCGGCCTGCGCGGCAAGGGCTGCGGCGCGGACCTCGTCACGCGAGGCGCCGGGGCGGCCGAAGGCGATGTTGTCATGGATCGAGGCGGCAAAGATGGTGACATCCTGCGGCACGATGGCGATGCGCTGGCGCAGCTCGTCGGGCGTCGTCAGCTGCGCGTCGACGCCATCGATCGTCACGCTGCCCTGCTGCGGATCGTAGAAGCGCAGCAATAGCGAAAAGACGGTGCTCTTGCCGGCACCGGACGGGCCGACGATGGCGACCGTCTCGCCTGGCGTGATGGCGAAGCTTAAGCCATGCAGTGCCGATTTTCCGGGGCGCGAGGGATAGGCGAAATGCACACCGGAAAATTCGACGCGACCACGGCTGGGCGAAGGAAGAGCCTGCGGGCTGGCGGGGGCTGTGATCGGCGAGACTTCGTCGAGAAGTTCGGTCAGCCGGTCGGCAGCACCGGCTGCCTGCGAAAGTTCGCCCCAGACCTCCGACAGCGCGCCCAGCGACCCGGCGGAGATGACGGCATAGAGCAGGAACTGGCCGAGCGTGCCGGCCGAGAGCGTGCCAGCAAGCACGCTATGGGCGCCGACCCAGAGCACGGCGACGACGCTGCCGAAGATCAGCGTGATGGCGATCCCCGTCAGCAGCGCGCGCGAGCGGATCGCGGCGCGGGCGGCCTC
>NZ_JALBGX010000123.1:0-19793 GCF_023006465.1 Rhizobium sp. PRIMUS64
GCAGCGCAGCGCCTTCGAGGCGATGCAGGACAGGTTGAAGGTCCTGCAGCGGACGGTGCGCATGGAAAGCAGCGAACAGATCATCTCGGAACGGCGCCAGCGGGCTGTCAGTCGTGGCATTAGTCTCTGAGACCAATGAACGAGCTGCGGGAGAGATTATGGACGGCAGGAAATCGCTGCAATGCGATCGCCCGCGCCCATATCGCGATCGAGATCAAGAACCAGGCGCGCGGTCGCTCGCTCGCCCGTCAGCTGTGGGCCATCCCTCGGCTCATGGAGTATTCTGTCAACCCAATTACTTGGCGGAGGCAGCGAACGGCTTCAAGCAGCGTGTCGATCGCGGGTGCATGACTCAAATAAGCTGACTTTGAGGATGCGCCCCATTTTCTCGAACTCAGCCGGGCTGCCCTTCAACGTGTCTGAAACTCCTGGTGCAGGATGCGGCAGGCGTCTTTCATGACAGGACTTTTGTAGCCATCGTATTCAGATAAAACTAGTCCCCCTGCTCTGCGTGTTGATCATGAACCCTTCGCTGTGGGGACACCCTGTCTGCCCCTACACGTCCCGCTCCCGAAATCTGCGTTCAACCGAGCGGCTTGGATGATCACCGCGAATCTGTCCGACCTATAAGGCCGGACAGATTCGTAGTGTCGGAATGCTGTCGGAGTAAACATGCGTGCGACATCAAAGCCGATGGCCCTCGCATTTGTTTTCGAATTTCCCCAACTGCTGGAAAACTCGGACCCAAAACTTGAAATCGCCTGAGCGACCGTCGGAGCGAGCGCTTATGGCACACCAGGCTGCCGCGGTTTTCGCATGTTGTCCGTAAAGCGAACGGACAGCAGTACTTATGTCCCCAACATCTGCATCACTCCAAAAATCCGGTGCGGTTGCGGCGCAGCCGGCTGAGAACCTTTCGAACATTTCGCGCATTAAAAAGCCCCGTTACCGTCCGGAAACAGGCCATCAAATTATGCCGGACGTCGATCCCACCGAGTGGGCCACGATCACGTGCCGTCCCTGGCAAATACGCGCTTCAGTGCGAAGTGCTTCTCATGCTCAACATTATGTTGTAACAAAACCGAAAGGCAAGCTATAAAAATACCCGCAATGAGAGCGATTTTCGCGATAGTTTACGAATCAGGCTTGAGGTGTCACTTAGAATGAGGCAATCCGGTGAGAGTTTTGTCGTAGCAAACGTGGAAATGGTGGGGTCAACAGCTGGCGGTGCGAGCCGATGAGCGCGCTTCTGGCGATCGTATCCCGGGATGCCGACTATTATTTGATGCTGTCATACATCTTGAGGGGGGCCGGATACAGGACGGTGCTGGTCGATATTCCAAACGAGGCCGTGGCGATCGCCGAGGAGCGCGGCGCTGCAGCTATCATCGTCGACTGCCAGCCGGGTTCACAAATTCTGGCTGATATCGCGTCGAGCCTGGGGGAAAAGGGGCTTGCCGACGAACTCACACTCATCGCACTCGTCGCCGAAAAGGCCGCTTATCTCGACATACTGAAAGCCGACGTCGATGAGAGCTTCACAAGGCCGATGCCTCCGGAACGGCTGCTGTCTTATCTCCACGGTGAAATAGGCAATTCCCCCGACGAAGCGTCTGGCCGCTTCATTCCAATATATGACGATCTGAAGCTGGACGTCAGCGGCCGGCGTGTCTTGGTAAGGGGTATGCCGGTTAATCTCAGCCCGATCGAGTTTCGTCTGCTGAGCGCTCTTATGGATGACGCGGGGCGTGTTCTAAGCCGCGCGGAACTGATCGCGGTCGCTTGGCCGAAATCAGCTTTCGTCGAGCCTCGGACAGTCGATGTTCATATCGGCCGGCTCCGGCGTGCATTGAGGCGGGCGCTTGGCCGCGATTTGATCCGCACCGTGCCAAAGGAAGGATATGCAATCGACGTTGCGTAAAGTATGTGACTTCCCCACGTTCACATGTTCATCGAAACTTCCCGAAAACTTGCTGTCGCCTTCGTTGCATAAACGACGATCACGCGCATAGCTTGAAGTCCGTTGAACATTTGGGAGCACAACATGCAAGAGGCAGCTTCGGGCGCCGGATCGGCGAAAACATCCCACAGAAACACCGCGGGCCTGATCAGCCACGCGAGTCCCCACTTTGCAGCCGCCCATCTCAACGGCTTGATGGCCCTCTATGTCCATCCGTCTGACGGTCGAGCGGTGGAGCTGCCGGTTTCGGAGCGCCGATTGAAGCGCGTCGTCGACTTCGTCCGCTGCTCGTATCTCGGGCTCGACAATCACCCCTCAATCATCGAAGGCGCAATAGAGACAGTTCGGCGCTACGGAACACTACACTGGTCCTGCGCCCGGACGCGGCTCAATTTTGCAGTCCTCGGAGACCTCGAGGATGCTCTTTCTGATCTCTTCGGCGCGAGGGTTATCACCTACACAACAGTGCTTGCCGCCAACTTAAGCGCGCTTCCGCTGATTGCGTCCGGCGTTCTGACGGGCGGCAAAAAACCTGTCATGGTATTCGACCGTCTCGCGCATGCAACGCTCGCCTTCAACAAGCCCGTCGTTGCTGAAGAATGCGAGGTGCGCACTATAGGCCACAACGATCTTCAGGCGCTCGAAGAAATTTGCCGCCAGAACGAGGCGGTCGCCTATGTTTGCGACGGTGTCTATTCCATGGGTGGCTGTGCCCCGATCAAGGAGTTGCGGGAGCTTCAGGAGCGATACGGCCTCTTCCTTTACATCGATGATGCTCACGGTATATCGATTTTCGGGGAAAGAGGCGAGGGGTTTGCCCGTTCACAGATGCCAGAAGGTCTCGGTGAACGGACGATCATCGCCGCCTCGCTCGGGAAGGGCTTCGGAGCGTCGGGCGGCATGCTGATGCTCGCAACGGCGTTCCAGGAAGAGATCTTCCGGCGCTTTGCTCTCGCGCATGCCTTCTCGGCCTCCATCAATGTTGCGGCGATCGGTGCAGCTCTGGCCTCTCAGTCGATTCACCGCACACCGGAACTTGGTGTGCGGCAAAGGACGCTCGCAGAACACATCTCTCTTTTCGACGAGCTGGTGCCGACCGCACAGGCAGGGTCCCGACTCCCGATCAGGACCGTCGTCGTCGGTGACGAGCTTGCGGCAATCGGCGCTGCCAGACTTGTATTTGATTCTGGTTACTACACGTCGGCCATTTTCTTCCCGACTGTGGCCAAGGGAAGGGCGGGGCTGCGAATATGTCCGACTGCCGGCCACACGGCATCCGAATTGCGCGACGTCGCAGCTGCCGTCAATCGTGCTCTCAAGGGATAAAGATCTGTCTCCGCCCCTTCGGGCGGAACCACCGCCCAAAGGGGGATCGTTATCGGATCCAGGCATTCCAACGCTCGAGCATCATCGCAGCATTGTCGTTGATCCATTTGGCGTCCGGGATGACGATGTAATCCCGGATGTCCTCGTCGCTCGGCAGTGCCGCGCGTGCAGCCGGCGACATCAAATCGATCGCCTTGCGGCTCGGCGGCGTGCAAAGGAGTTCGTTGCACACCCCGGCCTGCGCCTCCGGATGATCAAGCCAGTAGCCGATCAACTTCAACGCGTTTGCGCGGTTCGGCGCATCCTTGATAATCGTCAAGCGATCGCCGACGAGGAACGAGGCCTGTTTGGACCAGGCGATCTGGCGTCCTTCCGCCTTCAGTGTATTTGCGCGCGTCAGCCAGATCTGCCCGATTCTGTAGTCGCCGTTGCGAAAGCCCTGAACGCTCTGGTCACCGGTCTTCCACCAGAGCGATATCGCCGGGCGGATCTCGTCGAGCTTGTTAAGGGCGCGATCAACGTCGAGCGGAAAGAGTTTGTCGCGCGGAACACCATCGGCGAGGAGCGCGGCAGCCATTACCCTCCACGGATCGTCGAAATTTGGAAACGAGCGACCCCCAGGAAATTTTGTCTGGTTCCACATATCGGCCCAGCTCAACGGATTCCCATCCTTGAAGGCAGTCGGGTCGTAGGCCATCAGCGTTGCGGTTGAAAAAAGCCTGGCCCCAGCGCTGACGCAGGCATCCTCGACCAGATCTGGCCGGCTCTGGAAAGACTTGCAAAAGTCGGTCAGGTCTTCAGATGTCAGCCGATGCGCTTCAGCGCTCGCCTGGATCTCGCCGTCCGGATAAAGGTCCCAGGTCACGTTGCCGGTCTTGACCATGGCCGACGCTTTCGCCCGCATCTCGGCATTCGTTGCCGCGACCGAAACAACTTTGATGCCGGTCTTTTCGGTAAACGGCTCGAACCAGAATTTTCGAAGCGCGGCATCGTAGGCGCCGCCTGTGGTCGCAATGATGACCTGCTCCTCGGCTTGCGCCGCCCCCGCACCGGCAAGCATGAGGCAAGCCGCAAGCAGTGGCTTGATCTTCGTTCGCTTTTTCATCGGTTCTTCCTCTCTCCGATTGATGTGATCATGTTAATCCTCCCCGCGGCCGGTAAGGAGATGAATGGTCCCCATGAGCAGCAGCGATACCGCGACGAGCAGCGTCGAAACCGCCGCTATGACCGGGGTGAGATTGAAATCGATGTCCTCGAACATCTTGCGGCTGATCGTTTTTCCGCCCGTATCGGAAATGAAGAAGGCGACTGTTGCCTCATCGAACGACGCCAGAAACGCAAAGACCGAAGCCGCAGCCACCGCCGGGGCGATGTTAGGAAGCACAACGCTGATAAAGGCGCGGCTCCGGCTTGCCCCGCAATTCAGTGCGGCAAGCTCGAGTGACGTGTCGAAGCGCTCGAGTGCTGCCGACACGGTGATGATCACGTAGGGAACAGCAAGTACGGTGTGCGCGATCAGGAAACCAGCAAAATTGCCGGTCAGACTGAGCGGGGAAAAAACCAGATAAAGGGCAACGCCAAAGACAACATGGGGAACGATCATTGGCCCCAGCGACAATGCCCGCAGAAGCGTCTTTCCCGGCAGATTACCGCGAACGAGCCCGATGGCGGCCAATGTACCGATAACCGTCGAAGCGACCGTCGTCGCCAGCGCAATCTGCAGACTGAAGATCGTTGCTGCGCGCCAGTCCGGATCGGATAGAAAGTCGATATACCAGCGAAGCGTCAGGCCCTTCGGCGGGAACTCGATATAGCTGCTGTCGTTCAGCGAAATCGGGATGACGAGCAACGTCGGCAGAACCAGGAAGAACAGGATTTCCCCGATCAGGAAACCCCCAAGGAGCCGCAATGCCGCTTTGCCGTAAGGCCGATGGGTGCTGTTGACGGGAGAGGGGGCGAATGAGGCGGTGACTGCGGGCTCAATTGACACTGTTCATTCCTTTGCTGACGGAAAGCGCCTTGCGGAACACAAGGACAAAGATCAGCGTCGTGGTCAGAAGGACGGTCGCGAGCGCTGCGGCAAATGGCCAGTCAAGCAGAACGGTGGTTTGCTGGCCGATCAGCGTTGCCATCATCAATGCTCCAGGCCCGCCGACGAGTGCCGGCGTGATATAAAAACCGATCGCCAGGATGAAGCACATGACGCATCCGGCAAAGATTCCAGGCAAGCTGAGCGGCAAGGTCACGCGCCAGAACGCGCTAATCGGGCCGGCGCCGAGATTGCGGGCGGCTTGAGTGTACTCTGCAGGAATAGTGCGAAGAACGTTGTAGACCGGCAGGATCATGAAGGGCATGAGAACATGCGTCATCGCAAGGATCACCGCGCCTTCGGTGTAGATTAGCTTCAACGGACTGCCAATGAGGCCGCTCTCGATCAGCAGACCGTTAACGATGCCGTTTCGCTGCAGCAGCACGATCCAGGCATAGGATCGCACCAGCACTGAGGTCCATAGTGGGACCAACACCGCGGCCGATACGAGCATCGCCATCCTGCCTTTGGCATGCGCCATGAGAAAGCTAACCGGAAATCCAAGCAGCAAGCTCGTCACTGTTACGATGGCGCCTGTCTGCAACGTCCGAAGCAGGACTTCCATGTAGAGTGGCTCGGTGACGATCCGCTCGTAATGCTCCAGCGTGAATCCCGGCGCCATTAAGCTCAAAGAGACGAGCCGTCCAATCGGATAGATGAAGCCTCCGGCCAGTAACAGCATCAACGGCGCAATAAGCAGCAACGTCAGCGCGTGCGAATACTGGCGCGCCGAGCGTGAGAAAAACCAGCTCGCTGGACGGGTTGGTACAACGCGTGGGTTATCGACGGTCGTGGTCATTTCATCCCTCCTCAACCGTAAAGAGCCGGAGGCCGTCGCGTTCGGCGACGACGTCCACGAGTGCCCCCATTGCGAAGGGCTCCCTCTTTCCATCGGCAGGGATCTGCACCTGAATGATCTCGCCGCTTCCGAAATCAGTGCGAACTAGATGAAGGTCGAAGGAGCCGGCAAAGACCGACGTTTCGATCCGACCGGGGAGGGCGTTCTGTCCTCCTGCGCCCCGCGCTGCAAGGCCGAGGCGCTCAGGGCGCAGCGCGAGCCGAACGCGATCACCTATCTTTGCCGAACCCTCGAAATTATGGGCGGCACCGGGCGTATCAATAACCACGCCGTCACCCAGTCTGATCGTGTGACGACCAGCGGTCTCGCCCAGGAATTCTCCCGTTAGGAAATTCATCTTGCCGATGAAGTCGGCGACAAAGGCACTCTCCGGATTACAGTAAAGATCCGCCGGGCTTCCAAGCTGCACGAGTTGCCCCTTTGCCATGACAGCGATCCGGTCGGACATCGTCAACGCCTCCTCCTGATCGTGCGTCACGTAGATGACCGTTGCACCGAGGCGCCGCTGAAGCTGCTTGATCTCGATCTGCATGGATTCGCGCAGCTTCTTGTCCAGTGCCCCGAGTGGCTCGTCCATCAAGAGAACAGGCGGTTCGAACACCATTGCTCGCGCGACTGCAACCCGCTGCTGCTGGCCGCCGGAAAGTTCGTGGGGATAGCGCTTGGCATAGTCCGGGAGTTGGACGAGGTCGAGCGCCCGGCTAACGCGTTCTGCCCTGAGGTCCTTGCGGATGCCGCGCATCCTCAGGGGAAAGCCGATGTTTTCGGCGACGGTCAGATGCGGGAATAAAGCATAACGCTGGAAGACCATCCCGATATTGCGGCGATCGGGCGATACGGCGGTGACATCGCGCCCACCAATGATAATGCGTCCGGCAGACGGACTTTCGAAACCGGCGATCATTGTCAGAAGCGTCGTCTTGCCCGATCCGGATGGACCGAGGATCGACAGGAATTCGCCTGCTGAAATGTCCAAGGTCACTGCGCCTACGGCAGTCTGGCTGCCGTAGGCCTTGCCTATGCGATCGATAAAAACAGGCGCACCAATCAAACTGATATCTCCTTATGTGTGCTTTAAGATGCATTGATCCCTCCCGACTCCGCCCGCGCGGCGCCAGGTGGTGTGAGTGTCGTGCCGGCAAGGCCGGCATCTGTTCAGGCATGGCCGCCGCACGGGGCCAAGGCGTTGCTAATATTCACGATCCCGTTATGCTGTCACATTGCGTGATCAATTTTTACACAATGCATTTTTGTTGCAACAAAAATGTGAAGAAGTCAACTCGTGGGGAGTTAATTTTGAACGAGAATACAACTGAAGAGGAATCGTCGGCGTCGGAATTGCACTCCGGGCGTCTCAGCGACTTCGCCTATTCATCCATCAAGGAGCAACTTACGCGGGGCGTATACAAGCCCGGTCACAAGTTGCCGATCCGTTCGGTTGCCGAAATGCTGAAGGTTGGGGCGACGCCGGCGCGCGAGGCGATTAACCGCCTGGTCTTTGAGGGTGCGCTCGTCATGGTGGGTCCTAAAACCGTCATCGTCCCGCATCTCGATCTTTCGGCGCTTTACGAAGTCACGCAGATGCGGCTTGCCCTCGAAGGATTAGCGACCGAAAAAGGCGCACTTCGTGCGACCAATGATGTGCTTGACAAGCTATTGGCAATACAGGAAAAAATCACACTTTCGCTCGAGGAAAAGCGCTACGGCGATGCTCTTCACGACAATAAAGAATTCCACTTTACCATCTATCGACTGTGCGAGATGCCGCACCTTCTTTCGACCATCGAGGCCCTATGGTTAAGGATCGGCGCCTCGTTCCACGACCTCTATCCTGAGTTTGCGGAAGCGAAATACGGTGTCCACAACCACCTGGCCGCGATTGAGGCTCTGGTGGATAAAGATCCCTCCGCCGTCCGAGCGGCAATGGAAAACGACATTCGAGACGGCTATCGGCGCCTCAAGAAAGCAGCGCAGGAGCGTCTCAAGCGGCAATAACATCGTGGCCGGATTTTTTTGTTGCAACTTCTTCGGGTTCATGATTTTTGTGATAACAAAATTATGAAGGGTCGCGCCGTGACCCATTTGCCGGAGAAGATCGAATGTTTCACCCTTATATCTTGCGCGACGGCCGGGGATTTCCCCGGTCGAGGTCCGAACATTTCTTCAAAAAGGGTCGCCGCGTGTTTCCAACCGGGATCACGCGCGTCACCGTCGATCATGAGCCCAGCCCGCTCTACATTTCGCGCGGGGAGGGGGCCTATCTCATCGACGTCGACGGCAACCGCCTACTCGACCTAAACAATAATTTTACGACGCTGATTCACGGCCATGGTTTTCTTCCAGTTGCCGACGCGGTTGCAGATCTTCTTCATCGCGGCACATGTTTCTCTAACCCGACCGAGCACGAAATCACGCTGGCCGAGCTGTTGATCGAGCGCATTCCGGCTATCGAACATATTCGCTTTGTCAGCAGCGGGACCGAGGCTGTTATGTTTGCGATCAAGGCCGCTCGCGCCTTCACTTGCCGGCCCGGCATCGCACGGATTGAAGGCGCCTATCACGGCGCTTACGACTGGGCGGAAACGGGGCAGGCGGTGTCGCCGGCTATATGGAACGATCCCTCGGTGTCTCAGGCCGTACCGGCCTATCGCGGAATGCCCCGTTCGGTAAGGGACGAGGTAACGGTTATCCGCTTCAATGACATCGCGGATCTAGAGCGCCGAATTGCTTCGGCTGCCCCTTCACTGGCTTGTATCTTGATCGACCCGATGCCAAGCCGCGCCGGGCTGATAGCGCCTGAGCCAAGCTTTTTTGCCGCTGTCGAGGCGATCGCGAAGCAATACGGGATTCTCATCGTGGCCGATGAGGTCCTTAATCTGCGGCAGTCATATGTGGGGGCGTCGGCCCGCTATGGTCTCCACCCCGATTTGGTCGCCGCCGGCAAAATCATCGGCGGAGGTTTTCCCGTCGGGGCGATCGGCGGGCGCAAGGACGTGATGCGGGTGTTCGCAAGCGACAGCGGCAAGCCGCTGCTGCCGCAAGGCGGCACGTTTTCGGCAAATCCCGTATCGATGGTTGCGGGCCGGGTTGCCATGGAGGCGATGACGGATGGCGCTTTCGCTGCACTCGAGAGCCTTGGTGATAGAATCCGGGCTGGACTTCGAAAGGAAATCGCGCGCCACGGGGCAGCCTTCAGCGTGACGGGGGCGGCATCCTTGTTTCGTATCCATCCGAAAGGAAAGCAGCCAACGGACTTCCGCGAGGCGTATCTCGCCCCGGAAGAGGCCGAGTTGATGGGGCGGCTCTCCAGGCATTTCCTCAGTTGCGGCATCCTGCTTCCCAATGGCGCTGCGGCGTGCCTTTCGACGGCAATGACAACTGCGGACGGGGATGCGGTCGTCTCAGCCTTCGCAGACTTCCTTTCAATCCTCGAAGCAACTCCAACCGAAGCAGGCATGTGACCATGGCAACTGATCATCTAACCGTCGCCGAGCGGATCGCTCTTTCCCTGAAGAGGCACGACGTCACCCATATCTTTGCTCAGAGTCTGCCTTCGGCGGTTATCCTTGCGGCCGAAGCAATCGGCATACGTCAAATCGCCTACCGTCAGGAAAACATGGGCGGGACCATGGCCGACGGGTATGCGCGGCTGTCAGGCAAGGTCGGCGTTGTAGCAGCGCAGAACGGACCTGCGGCAACGCTTCTCGTTCCGCCGCTGGCCGAAGCGCTGAAGGCTAGCGTTCCGGTCGTTGCTCTCGTTCAGGATGTGGAACGAGATCAGGCTGATCGCAATGCATTCCAGGAACTCGATCATCTCACCCTGTTCCAATCATGCACGAAGTGGGTGCGCAAGGTGCTCGTTGCTGAGCGGATCGACGACTATGTCGATGCTGCTTTCACGGCAGCCGCCTCGGGCCGGCCGGGACCGGCAGCTCTCCTGCTCCCCGCCGACCTCTTGCGTGAGCAGATCTCCCCTTCGCTGTTTCGTCGTGAGGCTGTGCTTGGCCACTGGCCACTCGATCGGTTGCGTCCACGCGATAGCGACATCGAGCACGCAGCCTCGATGATCGCCGCAGCCCAGGCGCCCATCGTCATCGCCGGAGGAGGCGTCCATGCAAGCCATGCCGCCGGCGAGCTTTCGGCGCTACAGGACGAAGCCTCGCTTGCCGTCCTGACGACCAATATGGGAAAAGGCGCGGTCGACGAATACCACCCGCTGTCAGCTGGCGTTCTCGGTGCTCTCGTCGGGCCGAGATCGCTTGGACAGCACGCGCTTGCCCTCGTCGAAGAAGCCGATCTCGTCATTCTGGTGGGGACGCGAACCAATCAGAATGGCACTGACAGTTGGCGCCAAATTCCCCGGTCCGCGTCAGTCATCCACATCGATGTCGATCCCACCGAAATCGGACGTACCTACGAAGCGGTCAGATTAGCAGGCGATGCGGCCGAAACTATCAGCGCGCTTCGCCGCGCGCTTGCCCGACGCGATCTCTCTTACCGCGCATCGCAGCGCGACAAGTTGACGGCTCGGATTGCGGGTTTCTGGCGCGCGTTTGACATGGAGCGACGATCTATTGCCCGTTCGGAGAACAGTCCGATCCGTCCAGAGCGAGTCATGTCCGACCTGCAACAAGTATTGACGGCAGAGACGACCGTTGTTGCCGATGCGAGCTATTCCTCGATGTGGGTCTCGGGCCAGCTCCGAGCCCTTTCGGCCGGCATGCGCTTCCTATCGCCGCGGGGCCTTGCCGGACTTGGGTGCGGCCTGCCACTTGCGCTCGGCGCGAAAGTGGCAAAGCCCGACAAGCCGGTCGTTGTCATCGTCGGGGACGGCGGTTTCGCGCATAGCTGGGCGGAGTTGGAGACCATGGTGCGGAGCAAGCTTCCGGTACTCATCATCGTGTTGAACAACGGTATCCTTGGCTTCCAACGTGATGCGGAAACTGTCAAGTTCGGCAGCTTCACGACTGCCTGCAGTTTCGCGGACGTCGATCATCGGCGAATTGCGGAAGCTTGCGGCTGCCCAGCAGTACGCATCTCGGATCCCGCCAACCTTTCTCAATACCTTGAGCGCGGTCTCTCTGGAGAAGGGCCCTTGCTGATTGAGGTAATAACAGAGGCCGCCGCCCATCCGCCCCTTTCGCTGTTTACTGGAATGGATCAAGCGGCATGAGCCCTGGTGGCAGTTCGCATGTTGCGGTCATCAGCGGTGGCACGACTGGGATAGGTCTTGCCACTGCGTTTCGACTTCTCAGGGCCGGTCATCGGGTTGCGGTCTTCAGCCATGGTGAAGCAAGCGTCATGGCCGCAGGCTCTGCGCTTGCCGAGGCTTTCGGGCCAGAGCGCTCGCTTACGAGAAAGGTCGATCTCCGCGAACCGGCGGCGATCAATTCCTTTTTCGGCGAAGTCACCCGTGTCCTAGGCGCACCTGGGATCCTCGTTTGCAACGCGGGGATTTCGCCGAAAAGTCCTGACGGCCCTCTTCACGTCGCCGACCTTACCCTTGAAGAGTGGAACGACGTGCTCGCCGTCAACCTGACAGGGACGATGTTGTGCTGCCGGGCCGCTCTGCCCGCCATGAAGGAAAGCGGTTTTGGAAGGGTCATACTCGTTGGATCTCTTGCCGGCCGGACGATACCGCGGATCGCCGGCGCGAGCTACGCGACGTCCAAAGCCGCACTTTCAGGATTATCCCGCGTGCTCGTCTCTCAATATGGCTCCTACGGCATAACATCGAATGTCGTGGCGCCAGGTCGCATCCTGACGCCACTCACAGGCTCCCCGCAAAGCAAGACCAACATCGACGCGCTCGCCCGTATTCCGGCCGGGCGGCTCGGTGCACCGGACGACGTCGCCGCGGTGATCGCGTTTCTGGCATCGGAGGATGCACAGTTCGTCAACGGAGCCATCATAGATGTCAATGGCGGCGAGTTCGCAACGAGTTAGGGCTTGCCGCATCGTCAACCGACAGAAGAGGCGATAGACATGACCCCGGTCATTCTGGTCTGCTCACAGGACGCCGAGCTTTATCTGCTCCTCGCGCATATTCTGCGTAGTGAAGGCTTTGAGGCTCGTCTTGCTGCAAGTGACGACGATGTGGTGGACGCCTGCACATCAGTAGAGCTTTCCGCCGTCGTACTGGATTGTGCAGGTTGGCCGAGTGACGTTGCGCCTCTGTGTGCGCTCTTGAAGGGCTCGGGGCTTTCCGTGGGTGCACTCATCGGCGAGGATATGCGCACGCAGCACCTGCAATTGATCAAGGCGGGCCTCGACGAAGGCATCACGCGTCCTCTGTCGCCTGCAAAGCTTCTCGCCTTTCTGCACGACATAAGCCCTCGGCCGGCGATTTCGACTCTGCCAAATTGCGCTTCCGCCGCCGAGATTGTCTTCGGGCCGCACGCAGTCGTAGTTTCAGGCAAGATAGTAGCGCTTGCGCCTATTGAAATGAGAATCCTTAAATTCCTAATCGAAAGGCAAGGGCAGATCAGTACCCGCAAGCAACTCATCGAGGCCGTTTGGCCCGTTCCGCACGCTGTAGAAAGCCGGACCGTTGACGTGCACATTGGCCGGCTGCGAAAAGCGTTTGCAGGACTCCGCAATCTGAGGATTCGCACTGTCTATGGCGCGGGTTACGTGCTCGATACCACGATTAACCTCCGCATGTTTTAGCGCCCCGCGACTACCATGGCAGGCGTGCGTGGCAGGCTGCCCGCTGATATTGCGAGACATCATCATAACGTCTTGTGACGAAGGGCAGCGATGACGCGGTCGGCCATGAAAGCGCAACGGGCGCCATCGAACGGGAACAGGGCCGAGAATGCGCCGGAGAGCTGCTTTTCGATCGAATGGCGCATCATCTTGCGCGCCCGGTGCAGCCGGGTCTTGGCGGTTTCGGGTCTTATGCCGAGGTAAGACGCGGCCTCGTCTGTGCTCATGCCCTCGACATCCCGGAGCACGAACACGGCGCGAAAATCATCCGGGAGTTCGTCGACCGCATTCTCGAGGAGATGCCGCGCCTGGCTCCTGGCGAGCTCGGCTTCCGGATCGGCCGCGGACAAGGGGGAGGGAAACTGCAACACTTCGCCACCCGGCGCCATCGTCTGCATATCGACTTCCTCGAGCCCGGTAGTGTTCTTCCGCTGCCGCACACGGCCCAGCGCCTCGTTGAGCGTAATGCGGGTCAGCCATGTCGAAAGTTGCGCCTCGCCCCGGAACGTCGCCAGATTGGTGAATGCCTTGATGTAAGCGGCCTGGACGACATCTTCCGCCTCCGCATCGTTGCGAATGATGGCGCGCGCTGTCCGGAACAGGCGCTGGTTATGACGCTGAACGATCGTGCGGATGGCGGGCTCGTCGCCTGCTTTTGCCAAGGGCACGAGATCGGCGTCGGACAGTATCGACATCTGCTGCCGGTGTCGCGCGGCCGGAATCGGAATGGCTATCATGGGGAATTCTCCGCCCGCTCGCCCGTCTTTCGATTGGAGCCCGGCCTATGGCCGGACCTCCAGCTTGCCCGTCATAGCGGGATGAAAACGACAATAAAAATCAATCGCTCCCGCTTGGGCGACCGTCATGCGGCCTTCCGATGTCGGCGGCAGGTCGATATCGAAGCTTTTGTCGCGAGCGGTTGCCGTGTGCCGGAATATATCATCGTTTCTCCAGACGATCACATCGCCCACATGCAGCTCGGGAGGCGGCGAGCTGAATTTCATGCCGGTGATGGTGATCCGATAGTCCGCCGCCGAGGCAACCCCGTTGCCTGCCCAAAGTAGTGCAAAGAGCAGCGAGAGCCGTAGGGATTTCATCAGCAAGCCCATTGCCATGTCTATTTGGTCTTCGAAGCCAGATGCTCGGCATGCATCTGGTGCTCCTTGAACAGGGTCAGGCCCGTTTCCAGCAGCGACTTGAGCTCTTTATTCCCAGCCGACGGGATCAAGATGTTGGCAAGCGCGTCGTTGACGGACTTGTGATAGGCGACTTCGTTTTCGACATAGGCCTTGTCGAACGCCGCGCCGTCGAGCGCCTCCAGCGTCGTCAGTTCCTTAGCTGCTTGTGTCGACAAGGACTGGCTGACGGGGTTGTCTTCGGGTGTCACCTTCAGCTTCTTGACGAGAGCGAGCGCCTGATCGTTGACGGCCTTGTGGTCGCGCTCCATGGTTTTGGCGAATGCAATGATTTCGGCATTCTTGCTCTTCTTCAACGCCTGTTCTGCCGCGGTGACATCGATCTGTCCCGCCGTGTAGGCGATGTGGGCGATCTGAGGATCGGTCGGCTTGGCATCGGCGGCGATCGAAGCCGTGCCGAGTGAGGCCGCCATCAGAGTGGCGCCGAGAATTCGTTTCAACATGATCTGTCTCCCTTGTGTCGTGACTGAATGCCTTCCGGCGGCAACAGTGATGTGCCTTCGGAAGCGAGCATTGGATGCAGCTCGGACGAAAAGGTTCCCGGAAAATTCGGACCCAGAGAAACAGCTTGTCGTCGGCGTCGGTCACTGACGGGTCAGTCTTTGCCGATGAAGCGCTGAAGCACGATAGCGTGATTGTGGTCCACGTCTTTCGCAGCGTAGAGAAGCGTCGTGTCCGCTTGTCCGATCTGGCGTTTCAGCTCCTCCACGGCAGACGGATTCTTTTCCAGCTCGTTCCGATACCGGCGCTGGAACTCCGTCCATTTGGCGGGGTCGTGGCCAAACCATCGGCGCAGCGCCGGGCTTGGCGCGATATCCTTCAGCCAGATATCGACTGCTGCATCCTGCTTGCTCAATCCGCGCGGCCATAGCCGGTCGATCAGGATGCGCGCGCCGTCCTTGTCGTCTTTCGGCTCGTAGATTCGTTTGATGTGCAAGGCCATTTGTCCACCCGCCGTAGGTTCGAAAGCCAATCTCGATCGAATACGCGTGACTAGGTTTTGGTTCCCCCAGGGAGCAGATCGAGCAGGTGGCGGAACCGTTCAAACGGCCATCCATCGAATCAACTTAAGCAATATGGTTGCCAATTAGTCACACCCGCCTACCTGCGGACTGTCATAATTGATTTTTCGCGTGCAACTGGTATTGCTCGGTCGTACACCGCTGATATTTTCCGATTCTCTCAATATTGCCAAAAGGATACTTGATGCGAAAGTTGGCGCCGCTCGTCCTTGTCGCAGTTCTTAGCGCCTGCGCCCGGCCATCGGATGGCCCAACCGCCGGTGGTTTTTATAATGCCACTGCCCCTCAAAGTAACGAGAGGATCCCGGTGGTCAGGCTCTCGGAAGCGCCGATGGGTCAGGTTGCGGCCACCCCACTTGCCTATGCGGCCACCGATCCCGGGCTCAGCGCCATGCGCTCGAGCGGATTTGCCGATACGAGGCTGCGACGCGGCGACGTTATCGAGGTAACGATCCTCGACACCGGCGAAGAGGGGCTTTTCTCTTCAACCCAGAGCAAGACTCTTAATCTCGGCCGCTTCACTGTCGATTCCACGGGCAATGTGACCCTTCCCTTCGTCGGCAAACAGCGCGTGATGGATTCCTCGACCGAGGCTCTGCAGACCCGCATCGTCACCGGCTTGAAGGGGTCGGCAGTCAATCCGCAAGCTGTCGTCACCGTGGTCGACAGGCCCTCCAGCGGTATCACCGTCAATGGCGACGTGCGTTCCGCCGGCCGCTTCCCGCTCACCGCCCGCAAGGAGCGTGTGCTCGATGCGGTAGCACTCGCCGGCGGCGCATCGTCTGCTCCGGGCTCTGCGACCGTCACGCTGATGCGCGGCAAGCAGCGCGCCACTGTGCCGCTCCAGCGCGTCATCGACGACAACAAGCAGAATGTCTACCTGCTGCCCGACGACCAGATCTATATCGACAAGGATGCACCCACCTTCACCGCCTTCGGCGCCTTCAAGAGTGTTGGCGAGTTCGAATTCGAGCCGGGCAGGCTGACGCTTGCCCAGGCGCTCGGGCGAGCCGGCGGCCTGCTCGACGATCGTGCCGATGCGCGCAATTTCTATGTGCTGCGCAACCAGCCTGTCTATACGCAGGTTGCTGCTGCAAACGCGAAGACCCCCGTGCCGGCTGTGGTGAGCACCAAGCCGGTGATCTACCGCGTCGATCTGAAGGACGTTTCCAATCTGGCGCTGATGCAGCGGTTCCAGATGATGGATGGCGATATCATCTACGCCAGCAATGCCAGCCTGGTCGACTTTGCCAAGCTCTTCAACGTGTACCAGAAAAGCGTGCCGACGGCCGCGGCACCGATCCCCGGTTCGAGCGGTAATTAAGCATCAACAGGACGTTTTGCGGAGCCGCCGAGCAGATGCAAGGCGGCTCTTGCATTTTCGGGCCTAGCTTGCGGATCCTGTTGGGATAGGTGGTTCGCCAATGCCTTCAGGGCTTTGGTTCCGTCGCTCTCCTCGTTGCAACGGCTAAGCAGCAAGGACAGCAGAAGCCCGGCGGCGTAGAGATCGGACCGTTCGTCGAGCGGTTCACCGGTCATCTGTTCAGGCGATGCGAAATCTGGCTGGCCGGCAAAGGCGAGATCGAATTGACCATGCCGGGATCCGCGCTGAAGCGCGATGCCGAAATCGGCGATCTTCAAACGGGAGAGATCGCCGTCGTCGAGGAGGTTGAGCGGGGACAGGTCGCAATGCACGAAACCGGCGGCATGGATGGCCTCCAGGCCTGAAAGCACCGAGGTCATCACTGAAGTGCTCTCGCCGAGGGATAGTGGCCTTTCCCGCAAAAGCTCCGCAAGCCGGCTGCCGATCCATTCCATGACGAGGGCAGGGCGCCCATCGGCAAGGCGCAGAACGGTCTGTGTCGCGGCAATGTGGGAATGACGGAGCGCCATGCCGATTTCCGCCTCGCGCAGCATCAGTTTCCTGAGCACGGGATCATCGGCGTGGTCGGGCCGCGGCATCTTGATGGCATGAAACGTTCCGAGATCGCGATGGCGGGCGCGATAGACCCGGGTGGCCGCGCCGTCATGGATCAGCGCCTCGAGCACAAAGCTGTTGGCGACGATCTGGCAATCCGTCTCGCGAAGCCGGGCCTCGCCCCGGTCGAGCGCGTCCCGGACGCGGTCTGCCAGGATTTGCCGCGTCTCGGGTGAACCCTCATTCAACGCCTGCCAGAGATGCGAAAAACGTCGCGCGATCTCTTCGAAATCCGCGGGATGATCATGTGTCATCAGTCTTCACATCGATCACGATCGCACTGAGGTTTTCGCGGCAATTGGCAATCAACCCCTCCTGGACGAGGATATCGGCCGCGTTTTCGATTTTTGCTGAAATGAGGATTTCAGCGATGTTCCTCTCGGGGACGACGCTTGATAGCGGGGCGCTGCAGAGCAGCAGCCTGTCGCCGGGTTGCAATTCGCCGGAACGGACTTCGGGAACGAGATGTCCCCGCATGCCAATGGCGCGCGAAAGCGTGCGTCGCAGGCCGATCTCCACATGGTCGCGGGTAAGGCAACGCATCATGCCGTCCCGCAGAAGATAGCAGCGGGCGTCACCGACCCAGAGCAGGGCGCAGTTCTCACGAAGCGTGGCCAGCACGACGATGCTCGCGGCCGACGGTTCGCGATCCTGGGAAAGATAGGCCGATTGAAGCAGGCCGTGGGTGCGGCCGAGCTTACCTTTGATGTCCTGCACCAAAGCTTCGATCGTCTGCTGCTCGGCTGTTTCAGCCAGCACATGAATGGCGATCTTGCCGACTTCGGCAGCAGCATTGCTGTCGCCAATGCCATCGGCCACGGCAAAAAGCGATGGCGTTTCCGATACGAGCAGCGCATCGGCATTGACGGTGAGCCGCGTGCCGACGTGCGTGGCATGGCTGTGGCGGAGCACGCAAGGGCGCTGAGGTTCGACGATAACAGGGCGCGGTGTCGCGGCTGTTTCGGGTTGCGGTGGTGCCGAAGCCACGGGGGAATTGTCGTGCAGCAGCTTCGGAAAATCCTCGGCATCCGGGGCGCCGCTGACACGAAACCCCTTGGCGCGCCGATCCTCAGAATTAATCCGCCACCAGAGCGTGCCGCGGCCGGAAGCGTTGTCCTGCAGCGTCTCGTTTTCCGCGAGGTCGGCCGGGCGCAGGGTCCGCAGCCGCTTCAGGCTCGCGGTGAAATGATTGATGTCGAAATCCCGCTTGGCCGAGCTTTCGGCAATCGCCTCGGCGGCAGTGAACCAGGTGTCATCAAGGTAGAGCTGGCGTGGATGCTCGGCAAAGCCGTGAAGCTGGGCGGCGATCACAAGCGGAAAACTGCGCCCGACGCGGTCGAGGCTCGGAAGCAGAACGCCGGCAATGGTGGCCGGCCCCCAAAGACCGCGTTCGACGATAAAACGCCATGCCGGCATCGTGCGAAACCGGCGTTCCCAATCCTCGCCGAGTTCCCGCTGCGCCGCTTGCAGCCCCGACTGCAGCCAGGCGTCGAGTGCGGCTTGCAGGTTGCGGCCCAGTCCCATCGAAACGAAATCGCCGTGGCTCGGCAGCTTGCCGAAGAAGCCGATTCTGTCGGCTTCAGCAGGGCTTCGGTCCAGGGCGGCGCGCTCGTTCATATCGGACCGGTCAGAATTGTGCCGGGCATGAGAAGGCGCCGAGCGCCTCCAGCCGGAATGGATTGAGCACCGAGCCGAACTGCACGTCGAACTCCGCCGCCTGGCCGTTCTGCTGGAATTTTGCCCGGAAGAGATCGTCGCCCTGTATGGCGAGGTCGGCATCGTCGAAGAGCCGGAAGGGCGACCAGTCGCCGTTCTCCGTCAGCGCCTGCTGCCAGCCGCCCGGCTGGAAGGCGAGGCGCGAAACGTTGCTGGCGTCCGTCGACGGCCAGGTGATCGATTTCGATTGGATCGGGCCATGGAAATAGACCACGCGTTCGCCCTCGATCTCCAGCATCACGGCGCTGGCCGCCTCGGTCAGCGATACCGGCTTGACGTTGATTGATATCGACGGGTTCTCGCTGCCGGCCGGGAAGAAGGCGCGGTTGATCTTGTCGGCATTCTCGAACTGGGCGATCGCTGCACTCGGAATGCTCGCTGCGCCGAACGTACCCTTCCAGCCCCATGGCGAGGCGCTGGTGTCGACGAAGGCTTCGAGCTTTTCCTTGAAGAAGATCTTGAACAGTCCCTCCGGTCCGAAGAGCCTGATGAAATCGCTCATCGCCACGTCGCGCGGAGATTTCCGGTCGAAGGGGTAGCGACCGGCGACGACATTCGAGCAGAAACCTGCGCCTTCGGCCGCCCAGGCGTCGCTGATACGCGAACGGGCGGATTTGACCGCCAGCGATCCAACATCCGCAGCCAACCCCGCCATCCAGCTATCGACCGGCGCCGGCAGCTTGCGGGCCTGCTGCAGCAGGTCCTGGTTGGCGTCGGTGAGCTGGCTGTCAACGTCGAAGACTTTCGCAACTTCGGCGGTCGACGTCGTGGCGCGGGAAAGCTGCTCCTGGACCCTCTGCAGGATCGGCTCGAGCTGCCCTATCTCGGATCGTGGTGCATCCTTCGGCTGGTCGGCGGGCGACGATTGGCCGACCGGCGCCTTCAGAGCCTCGCGCAGGCGGCCGAAGGGATCGGGCGCATTCGCCGCACTCGCAAGCG
>NZ_JALBGX010000124.1:0-19267 GCF_023006465.1 Rhizobium sp. PRIMUS64
ACGAGGCCGGCGGCTTTGCCGGCGAATGGGGCCACGGGCCGATCATCGCATCCGCGGCCGGCAATCCGCCTGTGGCCATTCCCGCCTATGCCTGCGGCTGTGGCCAGAAGGGCTGCGTCGACACTGTCGGCGGCGCCCGCGGCCTGGAGCGACTGCACAAGACGCTGCACGATCTCGACCTTGCCAGCGAGGAGATCATCGCTCAGTGGCGCCGTGGAGAGGAGAGGGCGACACGGACGATCGACGTCTATGTCGATCTCGTCGCCTCGCCCTTGGCGCTGACGATCAACATCACCGGCGCGACCATCGTACCGGTCGGCGGCGGGCTTTCCAATGTCGAGCCGCTGCTTGCCGAACTCGACCACGCCGTGCGCGCCCGCATCCTGCGCAAGTTCGATCGCCCACTGGTGGTGCGCAGCGAATGCCGCTTCGAACCCGGCCTGATCGGCGCAGCGCTTTTGGGGCTGAAGGCCGAGACGGCCTGAAGCAATTCCACGAAAAGTGCGAAGCGATTTTCCATCCGGAATTGCGATTCCTTAAAGCACCGGCCACATCCGCACGATCGCGGCGAAGCGATCCCAGTCCTTACGCACAGAAGGCGTCCAGGCAGCCTCGGCGACCGCCGGGAGACGCGGAAAAACCAGCCGGTTGAAATAGGCGCGCGAGATGAAGTTCTCGGTCCAGATGCAGGCCTGGATGCCGCGCATCTTATCCTGCAGCGCCTCCGGCAACTCGCCCTCGGCCTCGTAAGCATAGGTGTGTTCCGGCGGCGCGTAGCCCGCCCAGGCGGCGCCGGGCTCGGCCCAGGCCTCAGCCTGCGCCATGTCGAGATAATAGGCCTGCCCTGGCGTCATCACCACGTCGTAGCCTTCCTGTGCCAGCTCGATGCCGACGGCGGGCTTTTCCCAGGCCATCAGCAGCGTGCCGTCGCGGTCGACGCCGCCGCCATGCGAGACCTCGTTCCAGCCGGCAAGTTTCCTGCCGCGTTCCGACAGCATGGCTTTGATACGTTTCAGGAAATAGGATTGCAGCTCGGCGGTGCCGGCAAGTTTCTCCCGCTCCATCAGTGCCTTGCAGAGCGGCGAGGACAGCCAGGAGCCATGCGCCACCTCGTCGCCGCCGATATGAAGATATTCGCCGGGAAACAGCGCCACCATTTCGTCGAACACCTTGCCGAGAAATTCATAGGTGAATTCCACCGCCGGATTGAGAGCGTTGTTCGGATAACCCTGCACCGAGCGGTAACTGTCCGGCGCCTCCTGCCCGTCGACGAGCTCGGGCAGTGAGAACAGCGTCGCCATGCTGTGGCCCGGAATATCGATCTCCGGCACCACCTCGATATACAGCGAGGCTGCATGCGCAACGATCCGCCTGGCGTCCTCCTGGGTATAATGGCCGGAGCGCGTTTGCGCCCCGTCGCCGAGCTGCGGCACGAGCACCTCATCCGGCCCGCGCCGGGCGCCGATCTCCGTCAGCGCGGGATAGGCCTTGATCTCCAGCCGCCACGCTTCGTCATCCGTCAGATGCCAATGGAAGATGTTGAGCTTGTTCCAGGCGAGAATATCAATCAGCCGCACGACGTCCGCCACCGGATAGAAGTGCCTGGACACATCGAGATGGCAGCCTCGCCAGTCATAACGCGGCTGGTCGGCGATCGTGCCGAAATTGGGGAATTTGAAGCGCTCGCGATCGGCGCGGGCGCCGTGCAGCAGTTGCGCCAGGCTGATCAGCCCGTATTGCCGCCCGGCTTCATCCGCACTCGAAAGCACGATCTCATGCGCGGTAAAACGCAATTCGTAAGCGACGGCGGCGATCGACGATTCGGTGACGAAACGAATGGCCCGCCCGCCTTCGACGGCATTGAGGGAAAACGGCACATTGTCGGCCGGATAGAGCCGCTGGTAAAGCGCGAGAACCAGCGAGAGCGCCTTGACCGCATCGGGCCGCGTCCGCTCTGCCGGATAAAGGACGACCGGCAGCTCTCCCGCCTTCAGCCCGAGCGCCAGCGGCCAAGGCAGCAGCGAGTAAGGTTCCTCGGCCCGGCCCGGCGGCAGAAGCGGCAAGGCCACGCCGCCATCTCGGCCTTCGAGCATGAGATCGCCGAAACCGACAGGAACGTGGCGCCCGTCGCCGAGTGTCAGATAGGCCGATTTGACGCCGGCCGTCCTATGTTTCGGCTCCCTGGTCAGCCCCTCGACGGTGAACCGCCAGCGCCCGCCCGGCGGCACGCTCAGGCCGCTGGGCGGCAGGAATTCGTGGAAATGTGCGACCTGTCGATTGAGGCTGCCGCCGTCGCAGACATGTTTGTCGGCAACCCGCGTCTCTGATGTATAGGCGAGCAAGAATCTCGACAGTGGCTCGGCCGAAAGATTGAACAGCGTGAAGGTCAGGCGCCCAAAGCTGCCTTCGATCGGGCTCCAGCTTGCTTCCAGATGGTAATCGGCCATGATCGTGCCTTGCCCCGTCAGTTGGTGGTCGGGACCGTGGTTGGTCTCCCGGCATGCTTTCGCAGCTTAGCTTTTTCGAGGGGGCAATGGAATCGGCGCGCAGCTCCAAGACGAAGCAGGCAGTAAAGACTGCGCGGCGCTATAGGCAGCGACGCTGCTTGATGAGTAAGCTGTGATCTGCAAGGAAAACGGCGCGGCTTTCGCCGCGCCGTCCTCACTCAGCTGCCAACGCCGGCGGATGTCTGTCATCCGCCTCTTCCTGGATGGCGTCGGCATGCCGGCCTGGCTCGTCCTTTGCCTTCGGCTCTCGGCCGAAGAAAAGGGCGTAACCGGCGGGCAGAACCAGAATGGTGAGCACGGTCGCAACCAGGATGCCGCCCATCATCGCGTAGGCGAGCGGACCCCAGAAGACACCGCGCGAGATCGGGATCAGCGCCAGCACGGCGGTCAGCGCCGTCAGCATGATCGGCCGGAAACGGCGCACGGCCGCACCGACGATCGCCTCCTGCCGGTGCATGCCGGCCTTGATATCCTGGTCGATCTGGTCGACCAGGATGATCGAATTGCGCATGATGATACCGAGCAGCGCGATGACGCCGAGGATCGCCACGAAGCCGAAGGGCGCGCCGCTGATCAGCAATGCGGCCGCCGCACCGATGATTCCAAGCGGTCCGGTGGCGAGCACCAGCATCGCCTTGCCGAAATGCTGCAGCTGCACCATCAGCAGCACGATGATGACGGCGAGCATGATCGGCGCCTTGGCGGCGATCGACATCTGGCTTTCCGCTGCATCCTCGGCGCCGCCCTGGATCTCGACCTTGTAGCCGGCTGGCAGGCTGTCGCGCAGATCCTTCATGTCGGCATACATCTTCATCACCACGTCGTTCGGCTGCACATCGTCAGGCAACGTGGCGCGCACGGTGATCGTCGGCAGCCTGTCGCGCCGCCATTCGATGCCCTGTTCCATGACGGGCACGACCTTGGCGACCTGCGAGACCGGCACGAAGCCGCCGAAATCCGTCGGGACATAGACCGAGTTGACCGCCGACAGCAGCGAACGGCTGGCATCCGGCTCGCGGGCGACGATCGAAACCGTCTCCTCGCCGTCGCGGAAATCGTCGAGCGCAGCCCCTGACATGGCGGTCTGCAGCATCTGGCGGACACGCTGCGAGGAGACGCCAAGTGCCCGGGCGCGATCCTGGTCGATCACCAGCTTCATCGCCGGCACCTCTTCCAGCCAGTCGTCATGGATGGCGCCGAGCATTGGATTGGCCTGGAAGCGCGCCTTTACCTGGTTGGCGATCTCCCTGACTTCCTGGCGGTCAGGCCCCATGACGCGCATCTGCACCGGCCAGCCGGTCGGCGGACCGAGGAAGAGGCGGTCGACCTTGCCGCGAATATCGGGGAAGTCTTCCGCAAGGATCGTCCGCAGCTTGACGATCAGCCGCTCGCGCGCCGGTTCGTCGTTGGCCATGACGAGCAGCTGGGCGAAGTTCGGATTGCGCAGCTGCTGGTCGAGCGGCAGGAAGAAGCGCGGCGCGCCTTCGCCGATATAGGTAGCGATGAACCGCTTGTCGGGATCATCCATCATCTTGGCTTCGAGCGCCTTTGCCTGCACCTCGACTTCCTTGATGCTGGTGCCCTCGGGCAGCCAGAGATCGACGAGGATTTCCGGCCGCGAGGATTGCGGGAAGAAATTCTGCGGAATGAACTGGAAGGCCCAGAGGCTGGTGACGAAGGTGCCGAGCGTCAGCAGCAGCACGATGACGCGGTGGCGCACCGCCCAGCTGACCGTGCCGCGCAGCCGGCGATAGAAGCCGGTGTCGAAGGCGTCGCGATGCTCGCCGGCGTGATGGCGCTGCTTGAGGATCATATAGCCGAGCCACGGCGTGAAGTAGACCGCGACGAACCACGAGGTGACAAGCGCGATGCCGACGACGTAGAACAGCGAGCGCACATATTCGCCGGCCGTCGAGGCGGCGAAGCCGACCGGAATGAAGCCGGCCGTGGTGATCAGCGTGCCGGTCAGCATCGGGAAGGCAGTCGAGGAATAAGCGAAGCTTGCCGCGTCGATCTTGACGAGCCCCTCCTCCAGCTTTCGCTCCATCATCTCGACGACGATCATTGCATCGTCGACAAGCAGGCCGAGCGCGATGATCAGTGCGCCGAGCGAGATGCGCTGCAGGTCGATGCCGAGTTCGTACATCAGCGCAAAGGTGGCGGCCAGCACGAGCGGAATGGCAATAGCGATGACGAGGCCCGATCGCCAGCCGATCGACACAAACGAGACGACGAGCACGATGATGAGAGCTTCGCCGAGTGCATGCATGAATTCGCTGACCGCATCGGTCACCACGTCCGGCTGGTTGGCGATCTGATCGACGGCGACGCCGTAGGGCAGCGCCTCTTCGAAACGCTGATAGGTCGCTTCCACGCCCTTGCCGACATCGGTTACGTTAAAGCCCTTGGCCATCACGACGCCGACCTGAACGCTGTCGTGGCCGTTGAAACGGTACTTGCGCTGGTAGGGATCTTCGAGCCCGGAACTGACGGTGGCGATATCGCCGAGGCGCGTGACCTGGCCGCCGGCGCGAAGGCGCAGCTCGCGGATATCGGCCGCCTTCTTCACGTCGCCTTCGACCGATATGCGCACCGAGCGCAGGCCGGTATCGACGGAGCCGGCCGGATCGACATTATTCTGGCCCTTGATGGCGTTCTGCAGATCGAGGATCGTCAGGCCGCGCTCGGCGAGCGCCTTCGACGAGACGTCGATATAGATCTTCTCAGGCTGGTCGCCGATGATGACGGCCTTTTCGACGCCCGGCGTCGTCAGTAGCATGTCGCGCGCCTGGATCGCGAACTTCTTCAGTTCCGGATAGGAATAGCCGTCGCCGCTGATCGAATGCAGCGTGATGAACGTATCGCCGAACTCGTCGTTGAAATAGGGGCCGAGCAGGCCCTGCGGCAGCTCGCTGGAGATGTCGCCGACCTTCTTGCGCACCTGGTAGAAGGCATCCGCCACTTCTTGCGAATTCGTGTCGCCCTTGACCTGCAATGTGATGATCGCACTGCCTGCCCGCGTATAGGACTTGACCCAGTCGATATGCGGTGTTTCCTGCAGCTTGCGCTCGATCTTGTTGACGACCTGATCTTCCATTTCCTGGATGGAAGCACCCGGCCAGATCGCCTGAACGACCATGACGCGGAAGGTGAATTCCGGATCCTCGCGCTGGCCCATGCGCATCAGCCCGAGCACGCCGGTGATGATGATCAGCCCGAAGAGGAAGCGGGCGATGCTTGGATGTCCGATCGCCCAGCGCGACAGATTGAAGGGCCGCTTTTCGGTGGTGGTGGCGTCCATGGTCCTGTTCTCTCTTTATGGCGCGTTCAGCGAACGGTCTGGTCGGTGGCAGCCAGGGCCGACTGCTGGTCCGGCACCTTCACCTTCAGGTTTTCGCTCATGAACTGCGTGCCGGCCGAAACGACGAGATCGCCGGTATCGAGACCCTCGGTCACATGCACGCCGTCGCCGGTGAAATCGGCGACCTTGATGTCGCGGCCATGCACGGTCGCCGTGTCGCGGTCGACGGTCCAGACCATCTGCTTGCCGTCCTTTTCAGCCAGGGCACTGAGCGGGATCGAGACATAGCTGTTGCCGTTGCTGACATCGGCCTCGATCGTCGCCGTCATGCCGAGCAAAACGCGCGGATCGTTCGGCAGGCTCACCCGGACCGCAAAGGTGCGCGACTGCTGGTCGGCGCTTCCGGAAACCTCCCGCACCTTGCCGTCGAGCACCAGCCTGTCGTCGGCCCAGAAGCTTGCCTTGACTGTTTTGCCCGGCTTGAATTCCGCAATGTCATTTTCCGGAACGGCGATCTGCACTTCCTTTTCGCCGTCGACGGCAACGGCGACGACGGGAGTGCCCGACGCAACGACTTGGCCGACATCGGCATTGATCGTCGTGACAATCCCGTTGTGGTCGGCCTTCAGCTCCGCATAACTCACCTGGTTCTTCGCCTGATCGAGTGCCGAGACGGCGGCATCGCGGCTTGAAACGGCCTGATCGTAACTGAGCGAGGCTTGCTCGAGCTGGGATTTCGGCGAAACATTCTTGTCGAAGAGCTGCTGATTGCGCTTGTTCACGAGATCGGCGGTTTCGACGCCTTTTTCAGCGGCTGCCAGATTGGCTTCCGCCGTCTTGACCGCCAGCTGGTAATCGGTGGAGTCCATCCGAGCGAGCACGTCGCCCGGCTTCACCTTGTCGCCGATATCCACGAGGCGTTCGGTGATCTTGCCAGCAACGCGAAAGCCGAGGTTCATCTCCGTACGCGCCTTGACCGAGCCGGAATAGTCGAGCTTGCGGGTGTCGCCGGCCTTGGCGATCTCGACGACCTTCACCGGACGGATGACTTCCTTAACCTCAGCCTTCTCTTCCGAGCAGGCGGAAACGCCGATACCGATGGCGCCGACGAGCACGAGACTGGCGACGGACGGCATGCGATGGCTGAGGGTCTTGAGCGAAAACATCTTCCGCACTCCTGGATCGTTTCGGGGTTCCGACGGCGGCTGCCGTCCATTATTTCTTCAGCGCCCTGATCACGTAGTCGATCAGTTCGTCGACGCTTGCGCGGTTCGTTTTGGCAAGACATTGCGCCACCATCTGCGGATGGCAGAGATTGATCGTCGCGGCACCGAAGCAGCGCGAGGCAACGACCGGGTCCTGCTCGGCGAATTCCCCGGCTGCAATGCCTTCGGCGATGATTTCGGCAATGAGATCATGAACACGGTCGATATGCTTTTCGATGACATGCCAGTCGCGCTCGATCGCGACGATGATCATCTCGTGCACCTTCATCTCGTCGAGCATCAGATCGAGCGTCAACTGATGTTGGGTCTCGACATAGCGGCGCAGCCGCTCGCTGGCGCTGATCGGCTGATGGCGGATGTCGTAGGCGATTTGATAAGCGGTGGCGAGCATGCGCCCGCAGAGCGCCTGGTGGATTTCCACCTTGGAGGCGAAGAAACGATAAATATTGGCGGGCGACATGCCGAGATCGCGGGCAATGTCGGCCACCGTCGTCTTGCTGTAGCCGTAGTGCCGAAACAGCCGTTCGGCCGCGTCGAGAATGCGTGTGACATTCTCCTGCCGGGTGACATCGAGCGTGTTTTCCGCGATCTCGTCCATGACTTTCGATGCCTCGACTTACGACTGACGAATTTTGAATTTCGTCAGTCGTAAAATATCAGGCGTCACTTGTCAACATCCCGGAGCGCAGCGAAGCTTCAGGTCAGCTGCGTGGGGGCGATCGGTTGATGCAGCCGGTGGGCCGCGTTCGTTGAACGTGGGGGATTTTCTGGAGCGGCTGAACAATGAACATCGCGCAACTGAGAAGTGCCGCGACGCGAACGCGCGCGGCACCTCATCGCCGGCAGAGCAGGGAAATCAGACGATCTTGACGTCGAGTGTGATCGGAACCGAGGCAAGCGCCTTGGAAACCGGGCAGCCGGCCTTTGCCTTGTTGGCGAGTTCGGTGAAGGTCGCCTCATCGGCACCGGGAATACGGCCGGAGAGCAAAAGATGAATGGCGGTGATAGCAAAGCCGCCCTCGACGCTTTCGAGCGTTACTTTGGCAGAGGTTTCCATATGCTCGGCGGTAAAGCCGGCTTCACCGAGGATCAACGACAGCGCCATGGTGAAGCAGCCGGCATGGGCGGCACCGATCAGTTCTTCCGGGTTGGTGCCGGCGACGCCTTCGAAGCGGCTCGCAAAGCCGTAGGGATAATCCTTCAGGGCGCCGCTCTGCGTCGAGATCAGGCCTTTTCCGTCCTTGAGGCCACCGGTCCAATGAGCCGAAGCCGTACGATTGATCTGCATGCCGTCCTCCTGTTTTCGATTGTGCTTTCAGAAAGCGGCAGGGGCCGCTCCATGCCTGCGGGAGATCAGATAGCCTTCCCGATGGGCAATATAATGCTCTATCCCGAGAAGACGACAGGCTTGTAAAAATAGCGGGATCGAAGCCCTTCAAGCGGGATGCTGCAGCACGCTGAGGCCGCCGTCGATCGTCAGGCAGGTGGCATTGATGAACGGGCACTCGTCTGAGATCATGAACACGGCCGCCATGGCAATCTCCTCCGGCGTCGCGATGCGCCCGCCGGGATGCAGTTTCATCGTCTCGGCCCTTGCCGCCTCCGGATCGGGAAAGCTGTTCCAGTAATCGATCACCTTCTGCGTCGAGACATAGCCCGGCGCCAGCGCGTTCACCCGGATATTGCGGGCCGCATATTCGAGCCCCAGGGATTTTGTCATCCCGAGCAGCGCGTGTTTTGCCAGCGGATAGGGAAATGTGTGCGGGATGATCGTGAAGGCATGCGTTGAGGCGATGTTGAGGATGACGCCGCCACCCTGTTCGATAAGGCCCGGCAGCACCGCCTTGCAGCAGTTCCATGCGCCCTTGAGATTGATGTCGAAGCAGCGGTTCCATTCCTCGTCCGTCGTCGCGAGCGGTTCGGCAAAGACATTGACCCCGGCATTGTTGACGAGCGCGTTCAGCTGTCCGATCTCTTCATTCGCCTGAGCGACCAACGTCGTGATCGTTCCGGCATCGGTAATATCGGCCGGCAGATAACCGAGCCGGCCGCCGCTGCGCTGGAGCTCTTTCGCCGCCTGCGCCAGCAGCGCCCCATCGCGATCGACGAGAAAGACGGCGGCATCCTCCCGCATGAAAGCCTTCGCCATCGCAAGGCCGATACCCTGCGCAGCACCGGTTATCAGGATGTTCTTGCCCTGCAGACGGCTGCTCATCTATCACCCCTTCGGTTGAACCGGCAACGTCGACATCAGGATCGTCACTGTGCCGGCAAGCGCCTCACCTGGCGCAAGCGGCGTGAGCCCACCGAAATCAGGAAGGTGATGCCCGTTCGGCAGATGGCTCATCGGCTCGAGGCAGAAGAAATCGCTCCGGTTGACCGGCATATACAGCATGAAGCGATCGAGCGCACCGTCGGCTTCCAACGCCGCCCGGATTCCAAGTTCCGGCCAGGTGATAACAGCCCGCCCATTCCAACCCTCGAAGGCATTGTTCATCCATCTCTGCGGTAAAAGCGTCTCAGATCTGAAATCGAAATAACCAGGCACAGGGCCAGGCATCTCTGGCAGATGGTCCGGCCGCTCGCTCCAATAGCGATCGGCAGCAATCGCCAGTCGTGTCTTTGGCGTGCGCGCGAAGAAGGGATGTTGACCGAGCCCGAAGGGAAGAGCCGTATCGCCGCGGTTTTCCACGGAAAGCCTCAGCACCAGTGCATCGCCGGCGAGACGGAGCTCTTGCCGCGTAAGATAGGCATAAGGTGAAACCCTGTCGGCGCTGCGGGAAAAGCAGAACTGCGCATGCTCCGCGCTGGCGTCTTCAAGCTGCCAGAGGCTGAGCCAGCCGTCACCGTGGAGATAGAGCGGATCGGAAGCATTCGGTTGGAAGCCATAGTCGCGTCCGGCAAAGGACATGGTGTTGCCTTCCACGCGATTGCCGAACGGCACCATCGCGAAATTCGCCATCGCTCCCTCCGGCCCGCCGGCCGCCACGAGAAAGGGCATGCCGCGATAAGTCGCGGCGGTGACGGCGGCACCCCGACGGCTGACCCGGACGGAGAGATCGCCGTGCCTCAGTTCGATGTCGTCCCCGGCTCGTCCTTGGTTCATCCACGTCGCCCCGCAGCCGAAGACCTCAAATTGTCGAGCAGCACTGCGATCAGCAGGATCAGCCCCCGCACGACATACTGATAGAACGCCTGGATATTCAAGAGGTTCATGACGTTTTCGGCAATGCCCATGATCAGCACGCCGACGATGACACCGCTCATCGCCGCTCGGCCGCCGGCCAGCGAAACACCGCCGAGAACGCAGGCCGAAATCACCGAAAGCTCAAGCCCCGTCGCCGCATTCGGCTGGCCGGAAGTGATGCGCGAGGCAAGCAGGATGCCGGCAATGCCGCAGACGAGCCCCTGCAGCGCAAAGATCCAGATGCGCATGTTGACGACGTTGACGCCGGCAAGCCGCGAGGCTTCCGGATTGCCACCGATCGCCAGCGTGTTCTTGCCGAAGACGGTGCGGTTGAGCACGAACCCGAAGAGGATGAAAAGGATCAGCATGATCCAGATCGGCGTCGGCACGGTCAGGAAGCGCGACAGAGCAAGCTGGTAGAAATCGGGATCGTTGATGCCGACGGCGCGGCCATCGGACGCGATCAGCGCCAGCCCGCGCACGATCTGCATGGTCGCAAGCGTGGTGATCAGTGCATTGACCCGAAAACGCGCAATGACGATACCATTGACGAGGCCGACGACGGCGCCGCAAAGCAGGGCGGCGAGCAGCCCGACGGGAATGGAGCCTGTCGCATTCGAGACCATCACCGCGATCATGCCGGAGAAGGCGACGATCGATCCGACCGAAAGGTCGAAATCGCGGGATGCCAGGCAGAACATCATCGTGCAGGCGACGATGCCGATCGTGACGACCGATTGCAGCAGCCCCAGCATGTTTCGCTCGGTCAGGAAGTTCGGAACGAAGAGCGAGACAATCACGAAGGCGGCAGCGAAGATCACCACCAGCCCCTGTTCGCCGAGAAGGATTTTTTTCAACGAATTCATCGTCCGTATATTCCTGGTCCTAGAGCAATTTCAGGAAAAGTGCGAAGCGGTTTTCCGTCCGGAATTGCGTAAAAACAAAAAGTTAGAGCGGTTCTGCGTTTCTATGAAAAGCTGAACCGCTCTAAATGGTGCCTGCGGCATTCTTGTCGGGAAGCGCTGCCGTTAGGATGTTGCGCTCGCCGAAATCCTGGCGGGTGACATTGGCCGCCACCCTGCCCTGGCACATCACCATGATGCGATCGGAAATGCCCATGACTTCGGGCAACTCGCTTGATATCACCACGATCGCCATGCCGCCGGCCGCAAGCTCGTAGAGGATTTCGTAGATTTCCGATTTCGCCCCGACATCGATGCCGCGTGTCGGCTCGTCGATGACCAGGACCTTGATGCCCTGCTCGGACAACCAGCGGCCGAGAATGACCTTCTGCTGGTTGCCGCCCGAGAGGTTGATGATGTCCTGCTTGCGCGAGGGCGTCCGCACCCGAAGCTTGGCGATGAAGCGGTCCGCCAACGCCGCCTCTTGCCTCGGGCTCAGAATGCCGAAAGGCGAAAAATGCCGGCGCGACGAGATCGCGATATTCTCCTCGATCGATCGCCCTTGGACGATGCCGTCGAACTTGCGGTCCTCGGGGCAAAGCACCATGCCGGCATTGATCGCCGCTTTCGGATTGTTCGGCGCAACGGCTACGCCGTCGATCGTGACCTGGCCCTGATGTCTGGTGTCGGCGCCGTAAAGCAGCCGCGCCATCTCGCTGCGGCCGGCGCCAATCAGGCCGAAGAAACCGAGAATTTCGCCCTGGCGGACGGAAAAGCTGATCGGATGACGCAGCCTCGGCCCCGACAGGCCCTTGACCTCCAGCCGTACGTCGCCGAGCGCGCGTTCGCGCCATCCCCAGACATTGCTGATCTCGCGTCCGACCATTTCCGAGATGATCTGCTCGCGCGTGGTTTCGGCGATCTGAGGATGGTGGGCGGCAAGTTTGCCGTCGCGCAGCACCGTCAGGCTGTCGCAAAGGCGGAAGATCTCGTCGAGGCGATGGGAGACGTAGAGAATGACCGTTCCCTTCGCCTTCAGCCTGTCGATGAGCGAAAACAGGATTTCGCTTTCGCGGGAGGAAAGCGAGGAGGTCGGCTCGTCGAGCGCAATCACCCGCGCATCGAGCATGACGGCCTTGGCGATCTCGACCATCTGCCGCGCACCGATCGAAAGCGAGGCGACCTTGGCCGACGGATCGACATCGATGCCGATCTCCTCGAGCTTCGACCGCACCGTCTCGATCAGCGCCTTCGAATGGATGACACCGCCCTTGGCCGGAAAGCGTCCGAGCCAGAGATTTTCGGCGACCGTCAACTCTGGAACGAGTTGCAGTTCCTGATGGATGACGATGACGCCGGCATGGAAGGCGTCGCGGACGGAGCCGTATTTCTGCTCCTCGCCGTCGATGAGGATGTTGCCGCGATCGGCGGCCTGATCGCCCGACAGTACCCGGATCAGCGTCGATTTACCGGCACCGTTTTCGCCCATCAGGCCATGGACGGCGCCCTTCTCGACCGTGAAGGAAACATTCGCCAGCGCCTGCACGCCGGGATAACCCTTGGAGATATTGCTGAATTCGAGGAAAGCCATCTTCGCTCCGTCGAGAAAGACCGGCGGCACGCTACGCGGCCGCCGGACGATATCATCTTGGAAGGACGATCACTCGATGCCAAGATCCTTGCGGACCTTTTCGTAATCGTCGCGCAGCGCCAGGGAACCCGAGGTCAGCGTCAGCTTTGCCGGCTCCTTGTCGTTGGCAATCCAGTCGTACATGTTGAGCGCCGTTTCGTAGCCGTGACGCTTCGGCGAGATGATGACGGTGCCGAAGAAGCCCGTTGCCGCCGGCTTCTTGAATTCATTGATCGCCGATTCCGCACCGCCGATGCCGACACCGATGACGTTGGCGGCCGGAATGCCGACCGATTCGGATGCGCGGACGGCGCCGAGGACGGCTTCATCGTTGAGGCCGAAGGCGACCCAGTATTTCACGTCGGCATGCTTGTTGAGAACGGTGGTCGCCGCGTTGAGCGCTGCTTCCGTATCCGTCTTCGCCTGTGGCGCATCATAGATGTTTTCGGCCGGGAAACCGGCGGACTTCAGCGCAGAGATCGCACCTTCGACGCGGTCGACGGCGGTCGGCAGCTGGTCATAGGAGACCCGCACGGCGCCGACATTCTTCATGTCCCAGCCGCGCTTCTTGATTTCGTCGACGATCGCCTGGCCGACGGTCTCGCCGATCTTGGTGGCTGAAATGCCCATATGCGGCACGTCTTCCAGCGGCTTGCCGTCGGCGCTGACGAGGCGGTCGTCGACCGTCATCAGCTTCAACTGGTTGGCTTCGGCCTTGGCGACGATGCCGGGGCCGAGCTTGACGTCGGGCGTGCAGATGATGAAGCCCTGCGCACCCTGAGCGCCGAGATTGTCGATCGCCGATTGGACCTTCTCGCCGTCTTCGGCGCCGATCTTGACGACGGTGAAGCCTTTTTCCTTGGCGGCCTGGTCGGCGAATTTCCATTCGTCCTGGAACCACGGCTCCTCAGGCTGCTTGACGATGAACCCTATCTTGACGTCCGCGGAAAATGCCGAGCCGGCTGCCAGAATGGCGAAAGTGCCAGCCAGAATGGCTGCTTTGAACAAGCGCATGTCTCTCTCCCTAAACTCTCAAAAACCGAGCAGCTGCCTCCCAGGCAACGTCCAATGAATTATGACAAATCATCATACCAGTCAATTGCCAATGTATGATGATTGGAATAATAGGATTATTGACGAGATGCTGGGAGGAAGCGTCGCAAAGCGGATCGAATTCGGATAATCAGGTTCGATTGCCTAGCACGCGAGACAGAGCGGAGAGGTGAGTTGGAAACAATCGAGCGACAGAGCGGGGCCGAAAGCCGCCGCATCGAGCGCCGCCCGCGCGTACGCCGCAACGTCACGGCGGCGATCGCTCAGGATATCTGTGCGGACCGCTATCCTGCGGGCTCGCCGCTGCCCCGCGAGAACGATCTCTGCGAACTCTACGGCGTCAGCCGCACCGTCATTCGCGAATCGCTGAAAGTGCTGGAATCCAAAGGCCTTGTCCGTGGCAAGCCACGCATCGGAACCACCGTCTGCGATAAGGACGACTGGAATATCCTCGACGCTGACGTACTTGAATGGATGGGTCCCTATATCAAGGATTTCGACCTGCTCGGCTGCATTCTCGAAGCCCGCCGCACCATCGAGCCGGCAGCCGCCGAATATGCCGCCGAGCGCGCCAGCGCCCAGGAGATCGCCGATCTCGACAATGCCTGGCGGCAGATGCGCGACAGCGCCCGCGACCCGGAAAGCTTCACCGATGCCGACGTCATGTTCCACACGGTGCTGCTCACCGCCAGCCACAATCAGGTCTTCCGCCGCCTGTCGAGCGCCATTCACGCGGCGCTGAAATATGCGCTGCATGCCTCCAATATCGGCGTCGAGAATCGCGAGGATGCGGTGCTCGTTCACGGTCAGTTGGTCGAGGCCCTGCGCATGCGCAACAAGGCGGGAGCCCGTGAATGCGCCAACCGCATGCTCGATCTTGCGGTGCGCGATCTAGCCGCCGCCGAAAAAGCGATCGGCAGAACGAAATGACCGATCACCACAAATCTGCGAACGCGCCGTCGATCGCAAACCCGGGAAGAGACTGAAAGAATAGCGATGAAGATCACCAAACTCACCACCTATATCGTTCCCCCGCGCTGGTTGTTTTTGAAGGTCGAGACCGACGAGGGCATCATTGGCTGGGGCGAACCGGTCGTCGAAGGCCGTGCGCTCACCGTTCAGGCCGCCGTCCATGAGCTGGAAGACTACCTGATCGGCAAGGATCCTTTCCTCATCGAAGACCACTGGACCGTGATGTATCGCGGCGGCTTCTATCGCGGCGGCGCCGTCCACATGAGCGCGATCTCGGGCATCGACCAGGCGCTGTGGGACATCAAGGGCAAAGCGCTCGGCCAGCCGATCCACTCCCTGCTCGGTGGCCAGCTCCGCGACCGTATCAAGGTCTATTCCTGGATTGGCGGCGACCGTCCTTCGGATGTCGCCAACAATGCCAAGGAGGTGGTTGCCCGTGGCTTCAAGGCGATCAAGCTCAATGGCTGCGAGGAAATGCAGATCGTCGACACCAACGAAAAGGTGGAGAAGGCGGTCGAGACCATCGCCGCCATCCGCGAGGCGATCGGCCCGCATATCGGCATCGGCGTCGATTTCCACGGCCGCGTGCACAAGCCGATGGCGAAGGTTCTCGCGAGGGAGCTCGACCCCTACAAGCTGATGTTCATCGAAGAGCCGGTGCTTTCCGAAAACAGGGAAGCGCTGCGCGATATCGTCAACCATACCTCGACGCCGATCGCGCTCGGCGAGCGGCTCTTTTCGCGCTGGGACTTCAAGCAGGTTCTGTCAGACGGCTACGTCGACATCATTCAGCCGGATCTCTCCCATGCCGGCGGCATCACCGAATGCCGCAAGATCGCGGCGATGGCCGAAGCCTATGACGTGGCGCTGGCGCCGCATTGCCCGCTGGGCCCCATCGCGCTCGCCGCCTGCCTGCAGGTCGATGCCGTCAGCTATAACGCCTTCATCCAGGAACAGAGCCTCGGCATCCACTACAACAAGGGCAACGACATCCTCGATTACATCTCCAACAAGGAGGTGTTCCACTATGCCGATGGTTTCGTCTCGATCCCGCAGGGTCCGGGTCTCGGCATCGAGGTCGACGAGGCCTATGTCATCGAGCGCGCGAAGGAAGGTCATCGCTGGCGCAACCCGATCTGGCGGCACGCCGACGGCAGCTTCGCCGAATGGTGAGAGCGCATAACCCCGAAAATCGGAACCGACTTTCGGACAGGATTATGCGCAATTCAAAGTAATAGGGTCGCGCAAGCGACCCTTTTTCAATCCCCGTGTAGGATATCACGTGTCCTGTCCGTCATAGTGGAAGCTCAAAGAGGAGATTTCAGAATGGCCAGAGCAATTGCAATCATCGTCGCCCGCATCATCTTCAGTTTCATCTTTTTCATGGCCGCCGGCTTCAAGTTCGCCGATATCGGCGCGACGGCAGGCTATATCACCGCCGCCGGCTTTCCGATGGCGACGTTCCTTACCTGGATCGCCGCCTTCTTCGAGATCGCACTGGCGCTCGCCTTTATATCAGGAGCCTTCTTCACCGAGGCCAGCCTGCTCGCAGGCATCTATGTGATCTTCCTCGCTTTCGCCTTCCACGGCCCATCCCATTGGCAGCAGAACCAGGCCGAGTTCGGTTTCTTCATCGATCACTTTACCTTCCTCGCCGGACTGCTCTTTGCGGCGGTCCACGGGCCGGAGAAATGGGCGTTGAAGCAAACGCTTCTAAGATAACTGCGACGACCCGCCTCCTTCCGGAACCAACTGCCGCGCCGAACAGTTGGCATGTCGGCAAAACGGCAAGGAGAGCCCGCCCATGGAGCTGAAGGGAAAAGTCGCATTGGTGACAGGCGCCGGTTCGGGCATCGGCAAAGCGGCCGCGTTGCGGCTCGCCGCCGAGGGTGCAAGGGTCGCAGCATTGAGCCGCACCGACGACGAGGTCGAAAAAACTTGCGCCGAGATCAAGGCCGCCGGCGGCCAGTCGATCGCGTTGACGGCAGATACCAGCGACGAAGCTCAAATGCGGGGCGCGGTGGAGCAACTGACCAACACTTTCGACGGCCTCGACATCGTTGTCGCCAATGCGGGGATCAACGGTGTCTGGGCGCCGATCGACGATCTGAAACCGGAAGAATGGGACAAGACGATCGCCGTCAATCTGCGCGGCACCTACCTCACCCTGCATCTGACGGTTCCGCATCTGAAGCGCCACGGCGGTTCGATCATCGTCGTCTCCTCGATCAACGGCACCCGCACCTTCACCACGCCGGGCGCCACCGCCTACACCGCAACCAAGGCGGGCCAGGTCGCCATCATCCAGCAGCTCGCCCTCGAACTCGGCCGACATGGCATCCGCGTCAATGCCGTCTGCCCGGGCGAGATCGAGACCAATATCGGCGCCAATACCGACAGCCGCCATCGCGAGGAGACGGAGGTTCCGGTCATTTGGCCGCAGGGGGATATCCCGATCGCCGGCGGCAAGGCCGGCAAGAGCGAGGATGTCGCCGAAACCATCCTTTTTCTCGCATCCGAGCGCGCCCGACACATCACCGGTACGCCGATCTGGATCGACGGCGGCCAGGGTCTGTTGCGATAGCCTTGCAGTCAGGAACTCAGCTGTTCAGCCGGGCGCTGTCGAGAGTATACAGTTCCTGCGCGCGCTGCACGCCGCGCAAAGCATAGCGTCCGACGCAGGCGAGTGCGGTACGCTGCTGCTCCGGTATCGCCGCGGCGAAATCGGAGGAGATCAACAGGTTGAGATCGACGGAACGACACATCGAGGCGATCCGGCTGACCTCGTTGACGGCGGGTCCGATGACGGTGAAGTCCAACCGGTCCTGGCTGCCGATATTGCCGTAGAAGACATCGCCGATATGCAGGCCGATATAGACGTCGGTCGTCGCCCGGCCGTCGGCCGCACGCGCGGCATTCAGCGTGGTGAGCTTTTCCCGCAGCAACGATTCGGCGCTCAGCGCCGCACGACACGTCTCCGCCGGCACCTCGCCCTTAAAGATGGCGAGCACACCGTCGCCGATCAGCTTCAGCACGTTGCCGCCGGACTCGTGGACCGCTGTGATCACCGCCTCGCTATAGTCGTTGAGCAGCGGGATGATCTCCTCCGGAGGCACGCTGTCGGAGATCTTGGTGTAGTTCAGCAGATCGGAAAACCAGAGGGCCGCGGAAATCCGCTCCGATTTGCCGCGGCTGATCTTGCCTTCCATGACCTGGCGCGCGGCGTCCTCACCGAGATAGACCTCGGCGATGGTGCGGGCGATACGTCCAAGCGCGATGCATTTGATCGCCAGCCCCAACACCGGCACCAGCTTGCGCAGGATGGCGAGGTCGTGATCGGAAAAGCCCTCAGGATGTTTCGTCGCGAAATGCGAGAAGAAGCAATCCATCTCGCCGATCGTGCCAGCCTCGGAAAAACGATGCATCATCGCCACGAAATCCGTGTGGCCGGCTTCAGCGATCGTATCGAGCATAGAGAAATCGATCGGATCGCCGAAACCGAGACGCCGGCGGATCTCCCGCTCGTTGCGAGACCAAAGATGATAGAAGGCCGAACGCTGCCAGTTCGACGCCGCTTCCCCCGAGATCGTCGGACCATATTCGAACTCGGTCTGGATCTCCTCGACGCTGTCCCATCGGAAGGCTCGGCCCTCATGCACCGGATGCAGCGTATCCATCAGCGCCAGACCGCGGTCGAGCGGCAGGCCGGCATCCCGGCAAGCCGAGCAGAAGCCGGTCATCAGCTCGGCTTCCGAAGCGCCCTTCAGTCCCTGCTCCGTGATCCAGGCTGCAATCGTGCTGACGTCGCTGTAATCCATGTTCCACCTTCACCCGTGCCAAATCTGTAGCCCGAATTCGGCATGGAAGGAAAGCCAATTGGCTCAGTCGCCCGCAGGCATATTGTAAGGCGTGACGATTTCGACTGATGAAAGCGAGGCCGGAACCGTTCGCGGCAATGCAGTCGCGCGGCTCATGATCGCCCTGAAGGCCGAGCGCGCATCAGTCCTGAGATCGTGGTGCAGCACGAAGCCGATCCGGCGCGCCGCAAGCAAGGCGCGGTTGTCCGCATCGAGATCATGGGCAACGAAAACGCGGACGGGACGTTTGGCCGCGTCGAAGGCCGCAAGCACCGCCCGGTTGCCGCCGCCGATCGAATAGACGGCGTTGATGGCGGGGTCGGCCGCAAGCGCTGCCGCGGCAAGCGTTCCCGTCGCGGCATCGGTGCCGTGCCCCTCGCTGATTTCGGTAATGCCGATGGCGGGATAACGAGCGCGGATGACCCGGCGGAAGCCGATTTCGCGCTCCTCCTCGCCGCGGAACCGTCCGCTCGACAGCGTTACCAGCACCTTGCCGCCATCAGTCCCGAGAAATTCACCGATCAGATAGGCGGCCGTCTCTCCTGCCGCCCGGTTGTCGGCGCCGGCATAGGCGATGCGGGCCGAATTCGGCAAGTCGGTCACCAGCGTCACCACGGGAATGCCGGCGGCAT